>JAQVUC010000017.1 GCA_028699715.1 Anaerolineaceae bacterium
TGTCAGAGGCAAGAGTTGAATTAAGCCTGCCAAAATTCAAGATCGAAACCCCGGAAATGGAGCTGATCAATCCCATAAAGGAACTTGGTCTGGTAGATGTTTTTGGAATGGAAGCTGACCTTTCCGGCATGAGTGGCGATAAGAGCCTTTATGTCTCCACCCTTGTTCAAAAGGCCTTCATTGATGTCAACGAGGCAGGCACGGAAGCCGCCGCGGTGACCCTGGCTGTTGTTCAGGTAAAAGGAATGCTCTCTCCTGAAACACTAAAAATCAGTTTTGACAAGCCGTTCATGTTTTTGCTTCGTGATACCAGCACTAGCACCATCCTGTTTGCTGGTCAAGTTGTTCAACCTTAAAAAAATTACCTCTAGATAGAGAAGAGAAGGAGTTTAAAATGAAGAAAATCAATTTATGGATTGCGGGCATACTTATGCTGAGCATGGCACTGACTGCCTGCAGCCCGATTATCGAGGAGCCCGTTGAACCCATGCCCAACGAACCCGAAGACCTTTACCCTGTTGAAGAAAAACCAGCCGAGCCGGCAGAGGATGTTTCTGATGCAATTGGAGGAGTGGCTTATATAACCGATCCCTCTGCCAGCGCTGAGGAACTCAAGAATCAGGCTGCCAGCATAAACGCTTTTGCGCTGGACTTGTATCAGAAGTTGGCCGAAGAAGATGGCAACATCATTTATTCGCCTTACAGCATTTTCCAGGCTTTCCTGATGGTTTACGCCGGAGCGAATGCTGAAACCAAAGCTGAAATTGCGGAGGCTCTGTCTGTAGAGCTTGATGATGAGAATGTACACAATCTGATGAACGCTCTCAACCTGAAGCTGACCACGCTGCCTGAGCATCTGACTGAGGATACACAGCCGCTGATTTTCAATGTCGCTAACGCTCTCTGGGCACAGAAAGATTTTCATATCGAACAGGAGTTTTTGGACAAACTTTCAGCCAACTATGCCTCTGGCTTGAAACTGGTCGATTTCTCCAAGGCTGAAGAAGCCCGTCAACTGATCAACCTTTGGGTGGAAGCTCAAACCAATGAGAAAATCAAGGATTTGATCCCCCAGGGCATGCTCAATGAAATGACCCGGCTCGTGATCACCAATGCTGTTTATTTCAAAGGTGGCTGGGTACACCGCTTTGATGCGGAAAACACAGAAAAAGCGACCTTCTACCTGCTGGATGGCAACCAAAAAGACATTGACATGATGCATACCGGCTTCAACGGATCCGCTCTAGTGAATAGTGACCTGCAAGTGGTCCAATTACCTTACGAAGGCGGAACTTACACCATGGCAGCCATTATGCCGACCGGAGATTTCAAGGCTTTTGAAGCCAGCCTGGATCAGGATACCCTTACAGGCATTTTTGAGGCTCTCCAGGCAGGCTTTGCTTCGATCCAGCTTGCCATGCCAAAGTTCAAGACAGAAAGTTCCTTTGGTCTTGGAGATCAGCTCAAGGCTTTAGGGATCGAGCAGGCTTTTGATGCCCAACTGGCTGACTTTTCAGGCATGACCGGTGAAAAAGATCTCTACATCAGTGATGTGATCCACAAGGCTTACATCGATGTCAACGAAGAAGGTACCGAAGCCGCCGCTGCAACAGCCATTGGCCTGAGCACCACCTCCATGCCTTCCCAGAGTTACGAAATCACCCTGGACCATCCTTTCATCTACGTGATCTACGAACGTACAACCAACACAGTCGTCTTCATGGGTCGTGTTGTAACCCCGTAAGATGAAAAGTATCCATCACCTGGTTAAAGAACCACCCCGAAATGGGGTGGTTCTTTTTATGATTAAAAAAAGAGTAGATTTAACCAAAGAGGTAGGCTATAGCAACGGTGCCGGGGCCAACGTGGCTGCCGATGACCGGGCTGACTTCTGAGCGGATGACTTCGATTGGCTTCAATCGTTCAACGGCTTTTTCCTCCATGGATAGCATGGAATCAAAAGCCAGAGCGTGGAATGGCGCCAGCCTGATAGGGGTTCGTCCGGCAATGTCTTTTTCAACCAGCTCAATCATGCGGTTGAGGGCTTTTTTCTGGGAGCGAACACTTTCAACCAGTTCAATTTTGCCATCCTGGATGGCCATAATCGGCTTTAGATCAAGCGCTGAGCCGAGCAAGCGTTTGGCTGAATTGATGCGGCCGCCGCGGTGAAGGTATTCCAGTGAATCCACCGTAAAGTAAACGCCGATCCTTGGGTAAAGGTCGTAAGCAAGTTGCTCGCATTCCTTCAGACTGGCTCCTTTTTCGGCAGCCCGGGCAACTTCCAGGACCATCAAAGTCAAAGGCATGGCAACCAACTTGGTTTCCACAATGATCAGGTTTTGCGGATCACCTAATTCCTTTTTGGCCTGAAGAGCGGAATCAACGGTCGCTGAAAGACCTTTTGAAATGCCCATGAAGATAATATCTTTTCCGGCATTTAAGAGACGTTCAAACTCAACCAAAAATTGTCCTACTGTTACCTGGCTGGTGGTGGCCATTTCCTTGGAGGCTGCCAACTGTTCGTAAAACTCAGTCGCTTGGATGTCCACACCGTCATAGTAGGAGTTGCCCTGCCAATTTACCGTCAGGGGCATGATGGACAGGCTATACTGATCAACGTATGCCTGAGGAATGTAAGCTGAAGAATCACTAACAATTGCAACTGTACTCATTTTGTCCTCTATAAGATGAATTATTACGCTTCAGTATAGCACAGCCAGTCTGGATTCGTTTTTTGGACTACGATCAACGCAAAGTTGTTCAGTCCGGGTTCAATTTGAACTTATGACGGAGAGGGTCAAGTTCCAGGCTGGAAAGGTAAAAGGACTGGTTATTATCAGCCTTGAGCCATTGCCCAACGGCCTGCCAGGGTGCTTGCAGCGACTGCCCGAAAGGATTGGTGAGCTTACCATCAGCTTCCAGCAGCAGAGAAGCATCCTCCTGAGCTGGTTGACGGGTGATCTGGACCCTGCGTGAAGGGCTGACGCTGGCAAGGAGCGGAGTTAAAGCAGCGTCTCCCTGCCCCATCAAAAAATGGAAGACCTGCAAGCAGTCCTGACCCAAATCAGCAACAGGAGGCAGCCCGGTTGTCAGCTCAGTGTCGGTTTCAAATCCGCTTAAAAATTGCCCCGCCCAGGAGACCACATCAGTCATTTGGGCGGACTGTTCTTTGATGCCACTCAGGCGGAAAAGCAGGTCCGCGCCTGATTGGCGGGATTTCCAAATGGCGCTGGTTTGGTCATAGAGCAAAATACTGCCATCAGCAAAGCCAAGGTTTTCATCCACCCCCAGGTAAAAGTGATTGTTTGGATCGACCGAGCCAGTCCGCTCCAGGATTAACCAGTAGCGCTGTCCCTGATTGAGAGGAACTGGCGTGCCAAAGCTCATTTCAATCCAGGAATAGGCTTCTGAAGCAAGCAGGCTGGCCTGAATTGTCTGACTGGTCAGGAGGAGCCCTGAAGGTTTGCCTGCCAGGTCTGCTTGGAGGCTGATTTTTAGCAAGTCAGACGGCGATCCCTGCCGGCGCGCCCGCACGGAAGCGCTGGTAAATTCCAGGCTGTCAGGAACCAAAAAGGACTGGGCAAGCCGCAGATTGCCAGCCGTATTTCCCAAAGCCTGGGTACCAGCCTGGACCGGAGTGTGACTGATCATGCCGCTCTGACCAGGCCAAACACGCCAGGCAAGCGTGTGCATCCAGCCCAGATAATCTAAAACCCATTCATCCTGCTCGCTTTCCAAGCTATGGAGCCGCGGCTCAACTTGAATAAATGGCCAGGCACGGCTTTTGAGCTGCATGGCAGCCACCTGAGCCGCCGCGGCAGGGTAAAGGCTGCCGTAGTGGAGCAAAAGTTCTTTGATACCGTAAATTGATTGGCTTTCCAGATCTTCCTGCCAGCTGGTCTGCCCTGCCTCACCAGGCAGATCTCCGGTCAGATCTTTGAAACGCACAGCGACTCTGTTTGCCATATCTTCTAAGCTGAGCAAATAGTTAAAGCCGTTTTTTCTTTGTCTGACAGAATTCAGATAGCCCCACCAAGCCAACCTTCCATCCGCATCGTAGACGCGCACATCCTGCCCCAGACGCAGTTGCCAGTCTTTCAGGCTCAGGCCTTCACATGGGCAGGTGATGAGGGCTTGATTGCAGCCAAAGTGGTCATGCCAACTCAACTTGAGCGGCAAACAAGTCTCGGGTGATTGCAAGAAGGCGCCATTCTCACGGTTCAGGAATTCAACCGACCAGCTCATGGCAGCCTCCACTGCTTTCTGTACCAGGCTTTTAGCGAGATACTCCGGGAGATGAGCGCAGTCCCAGCCGGATCAGTTTGAAAACACCAGAAATGCTGCTGATAAGCCTGAGTGAGGGACAAGGTTGAGCCAATGCGATGGTGAGTTTTGCTTTCAAGCCCTGTTTGCAGGGTCCAACTTTGCTGTAAGGCTCCACCATCAATCAAGCGAGCTTGATAAGGCAGCCCGGTCAAGCTGTGGTAATGGGCAAAGCCCTGATGAGGCAGCAAAAGCAAATCATCGATTTCCAGGATATGGGTGCCAGTATCCGTTTGCCTGGCCTGTAAAGTCAGCTGGTGGGGGCTGGCATAATTCTCCAGGGGCAGGCTGCCCAAAGGGAGGCTAAGAGGCTCCAATTCGACAAAACCCTGAGCTTTTGACACCTTGGAGAGAGGTCCTTCATAAACAAGCACCCCAGCCACACTCACAAGCAAGCGTAAAGACAGTGCCTCGCTTTGAGAAGGGGTGAAGAAGCGCAGCAAGGGGGTCAGACTGCCGCCATTGAACAGGCTGACATCAACCGGAGAAAGCGTCCAACTGCTCAGGGTCTGCCAGTCGGATCCGCTCCAGCTGTACTGGTTGTATTTCCCTCCTGATGCCAGGGAATGGCTGACAACGCTGCCTCCGGTCCCATTTTCAGCTTCCAGGTTGAGGCTTGGGCGGCTTTCTCCCGCCTGGCAGGGCAATCCACCCAACCAAAAGTCAGCCAACAGACTGCTTGAATAGCGGTTTTCAACTTCAAAGCGGACCAGGCTGGGGAAGTTGATCCCCAGGTTATAAGTGTTGACTGTGCACCAGTTGTCATGCCCCAGCGAGGAGTCATCATGGTTGAGCAAGGTCAAGCCAGTTATGATCTCACCTCCTGAGCTGTTGGAGAGCGGCAAGGGCAACTCGCTGCTGAAGAAAAGAGAATCTCTGGTCAAGCGCAAATTCAGCGCGCAGGAGCCACTTGGTTGGGAGAGCAAATAGCCTTTCTCAGCCTGGAGAACAGCCTGCCTTATGGGGGCATACACATAAGCTGCCTGATCTGCACTCCAGAGTCGCAAGCATAAGGGCTGATGGGGCTCTTTGCCCAGGCTTTGGATGAAAGACTCCAAAAGATCGATCGCGATTCTAACCTGAGCGCTGGAACCGCGTAAATTCACCCGCAGATTTTCTTGTGTTTCAGGTTCGGAACTGGTTTGAAAGTCGTATTCGCTGCTTACAACGCCAGGCAACAAACCAGATCCATTGAGTTTCAGCCAGGAGTTTTCATCAGAACGGTTCAGGTAGCCAATTGCCAGCTCAGTCATAGCTCTCCGCTTCCGGATAGACCCAGGTACACCAGGGGATGCCTTCCGACTCACGCAAGCTCCTGAAACGCAGGTGGTCCAGCAGTTGATCGCGCTCCTGGCGCAAGCAGCGCGCCCAGGCTTGCAGTTCTGTCGGTTCAACCAACAGATTGCTGTAAGTGACCAGTTTGTGTTGCAAGATGGCTTCAACCAGTACAGCTGCCGCGCCTCGTAAGAGAGCGGTTTGAAACTCAGCTGGCAGGGTGGTCTGGAGTTGTTCATCCAATCCAGTCAGGCTATAAGTTTGGCCGGTCAGGCTGTTAATTTCTTCCAGGGAAGAACGGATGGCTTCTTCTTTCAGGTCCGCGGGCAAGCTCAATTGGTAGGTATCCATAAAAAGTTGTTCCAGACGGTTGGTCACACTACTGAGATCACTCATTGGCTGTCACGCGCTTTCTGGTGCAGCTTTGCAGAGCTCGCTCAACTTCGGCGGGGGAGAAGGTGACCTTCCAGCCCTGATGATTGATGGCAATCAAAAAGCCATCTTCCCGCAAACGCCAGTCCACCACATCCTTTCCCATCAGCTTGCGCAATACTTTGCGAATTTCACTTTCGTTCATAGCTTTCTCCTTGTCTGACCCCACCCTGAAAAAAGGATGGGGTCAGACGTTCTGATTGGTTTAGGAATCCGCTCTCAAACCGTCTTCGAGCGCGGTGCCGAGGATGTAAGTGACCAGGATCGCCACGATGCCAGCCAACTGATCAGCGTCCAGGGGAAAATCGGGTTTCCAGGCCTTGATAACCATAAAAAGCAAGCCGATGGAGGCCGCCCAGAATTTGCGTGAGCTTAAGAGGATCTTCAATTTTGCCATGTGAACTCCTTCCGGTTTAGGCAACATTATTCTTGTAGAGGGGTCTGAAGTCATTGACCCAGACCGCCAGGTAATGGCGCACTTTGAGGCGGTGCTCGTCATTGCTGAAGACAGCCGGGGAAAGCTCATCGCCGGCAATAAAGATCTCCGGAGCCAGCCCAAAACGCTCGCCCACAAAGATGGCCGGGGCAACACGTGGATCGCAGGCTGCCGCCCAGTCATTAGCATCGGTCCATTCCGGCACAACCAGCGGGACAGCGCTGCCTTTGAGCACATTGTCATAGACATAATCCGCTTCCCTGACCAGGGCACCGATGCAAATTTGCAGAGCGGTTTTTTGCAGCGCGCGGGGGACCAGGATGAACTTGGGGTTGACCGCCATCTGAGGACCGCTACCATAATAGCCCAGGGAATTTTTGATCAGCATGGGCTGGCTGTAGACTTTGGCACTGACCACATCCCAGTTGTCCGCGCTGAGTGCCAGGGTGCCCAAATTGGCATGCCCGCCTTCAGCGCTGACCGGCTCAAAGTTAAAGAGAGCCTCGCCATTCCTCAAATTTGGACCGGTACCTAGATTGACAGTAAAGATCTCAGCCACCAGGCGGGAAATTTTACGCATGCCCGCTGAAGCCAATTCACGGGCATAAGCGCGCAGCTTGCGGGTTTCATCCCGGTCGATCAGTTCCAGAGTCAGGGGGATGTAGCCACCGTACTTTTTGAAAGTAGCGATCTCGGGTGAATCGCCGACCTGCAGTTCAGGATAAGTTTCGCCTTCAGCTATGCTGGGCAGATCGCCAACGGTGCCAATCAGCGTGCCGGTAATGTCGTGCAGGCTGTTGAAGTGTTCCTGGACTGTGACGTCCTTCCACCAGTCATAGCCGGCCTTGCCTAATTCATCCCAGGTGTTGCTGACCAGTTTGTTAAGGCTGTTCTTGACCAGCCCGGAAAAATCGGCCGTGGTTGCCAGGCGGGCTCGTTCAGGAAAGTAACCGCCGTGCAAGTCATAATCCCCGGTCAGGGTCAGGTAGAGTTCACGGATACCAGAAAGTTTGGCAACGGAAGCTCCAGCCAGGCTTTTCTCCCGCGGGGCGCCGAGCAGGTCGTCCACGGCTGCCTGCAAGCGTTCACCTGGTTCAAGCATGCCTTCAACGCGGGCTGGTCCTTTGACCACGCTTGTCCCTTCCAGGTCGCTCAAAAGGGTATGGGCTTCACGCAGGGCGCTTTGCAGCTCCGCCGGCGCAAACACGCGATTCTGAAATTGTTTGCGGATGCTTACCTTGAAGCCCTGAGGCAGGTTTGTATTGGCCAGGCTACTTTCCAAAAGGAAAGCACTCATATGTTCGCGCATTTGACGCATTTCTGAAAGCTGGGCTTCCAGGCTTTTGGTTTCAGCTGTCAGGCTGGGTTTCTCCTCCAACTGCAGTGAAGTGTTGATTTCGGTTTGGGTGCTTGTCGTTAAATCAGGCATAGTAAAGTCTCCTTCGATGATGGGGTTGATTCCGAGTTGATTGAGCGCGCGCAGGAAAATCCCGCCGCGGGCTGGGTTGTAAACCAGGTCGACTGAGTAAATGCGCAGGATTTTTTCTACCTTTCCTGCCTTGCCTTGAAAGAGTACATCGGCAGAGAAACCAACTTTGACAGCTGGTTCATCTGACTTTTCGAGCACCTGGCGTCCGATATCTTCCAGCACAGTCGCAGAAGGGCCAAAGGCGCTCAGTTCAGCCCGAACACCCTGGGCGCTTTCATCCCAAACTGGATGGCTCAAAATGCCGGCGATATCACGCACAGAGCGGGCTTTGAGGCTGTGGTCCACAAAACAATTGACACCGTTCCAGAGGCTGAGGGATTCCCGCAAAACTGCGGAGGGAAACTCCCATCCATTAGCGGCTCCCGCGGTGATTGCCAGGATCTCAAAGCGTCCGCTTCCGACCGGATTGATTTCCAGTGCCAGACGCTGTCGGCTTTCAGTCATAAAACTCCTTTCCTACTTCTTCATTTCCAAAATCAGCAAGCCGCCCGCCCCACGCGTGACAGCCTGGCTGATCATTGAGCAAGTAAAGTGTTTTTTGATACCTTTGCTTCAGTTTCAGTGGGCAGGCGTTCTCCCATGAAGCGGTAAACCAGGCGCAAAAGTTCCTGCTCGGTGATCAGGCCGCGATCAAACAAATTGGAAGCCACCTGGTTGACCTGCTGAGCCGCTTCAGCCAGTTCGCGGTTATCCCTGGAGCTGATGTCGCCGCCTTCCACGCGGATGAGCGCCTGGGGGTCAACGCTTTGATCGACCTGCGCTCTTCTGTTGACGACTACGCGCAAGAGTTCTTCCAGCACAGCGCACAAGAAACGCTGCCGCTCAGCAAAACGGCGATAGGTCGGGCTGCCGGCGGCTTCGGCCGTGGTCCTGGTGGACGATTCCGGCTCAGCCAGAAAATGCAGTGGCAGCCCCACTCCAGCCGCGATCATTTTCTTGATCGCCAGGCCATCACTGGATGCGTCCAGGGCTTCCAGTTTGGGCGAGATGACCGACCACTCTTCGCTTTCGTCTGTGACCAAAACAGAACCCGGCGCGGGCGGATTAGCGCTCAGCGTTAATTGACGGGTTGATCTTTCGACTTCACTGCCAAAACGAGCCTTGACCACGTAAATAAAAGCGTTGCGGAAGCGGTTGAGACGGACGCGGTCTTCCAGCCAGGCGCTGTAGCGGGCAAGCCATTTCAGGACGGGCGTGAGGTCGCCCTCCCCCCATTGGGAGCCGCTGGGTCGGTTGATGGCAAAATGCAAGATGACTGCCGGAAAAGCACCACTTCTGCCCAGTGACTCGGTTTTTTGAGCGTAAGCTAGGTAAACTGCCTCTTCTGTTTCTCCCGGTAGACGCACGTGGTAACTCAATTCTTGTTCAACATCGTTTTCACGGGAATCGATCCGAGTGATATCAGCCGCAGGCAGGATGCGCACGTAACTCATGCCGCTGTGATCAGTGCTGAGCAGCAGAAAGAGATTACCGCTGATGCTCAATTCATCAGACATGGCTGTGACGCGCCCCTCCATTTGGTTAAGACGGTGCTGCCAGAACTGGTTGATAAAATCCTGCGTTAAAAGGTGCGGACAAACAGCCTTGAGTCCGCCTCCGGTGGCATAGTGGGTGGTAAGTTCCACGATGCGCCTGGCTAATGGGTTGAAGCGCCAGGCATCCAGGCTGTCCTGCATGATGCTTTGTCGGTCATAAGCATCGCGATCCCGCTCAGAACTAAAGTAGGACTGAGTGCCGATGAGAAAGGTATTTTCCTCCTCAGGGATCGAAAGCGGCAGGCGTTGCTCAAGCTGCTCAGTTTGAGGGGAGGAACTCTGAAACCAGGTTTGGAAACGTTCTTTCAAGCTGGTCATGCCCGCACCTCCACATTTATTGCAGCTCCCAAAGCTGCTTTGCCGGCTCTTTTACAGGGTAAGCCATCCAAAGGGCATGCCGCCTCCGGCTGTGTTCCGCGGCCAAAATAAGCCCACAGTTGCTCCAAACTTCCATTCCAGCGGTTGTAATCCATGTAATGACCCACCCCTCCGATGGCGGGTGCCCGCTGGGCGGTTTGATGGATCAGCCACTGGCGTACTCCCCGCGGAAGCAAAGGCGGGCAGGGGTATTCTGGGGTGTAAAAGGGCGTCTCCCGGCTGCGGATATACTGAGCCAACCACCAATCGATCTGCGGCAAATCCTTGATCTCAAGATGCTCGTCGATCCACAAAGCGCGGGAATAGATGATTGGGTAGCGTCCGGTGTCCTGGCGCAGAACTTCGATAGCCTGGTTGAGCGAATCGGTGATTTGGGCCTTGGACTTGCCCTGGTCTAATTCCAGGTCCAGCACCAGGCGCAGTTTATCAAGGTCGCTTT
>JAQVUC010000347.1 GCA_028699715.1 Anaerolineaceae bacterium
AAGTACTCATACCTGATATGATAGATATGCTCCATTGTCAACATCTCCGATCTTCCTTTCAGTTGTTAGTCTAACTAAAAGGATACATGATTCGGGGGCGCGGCAGTGGAGCTTTTTATCCTCCAACTGGTAGATTTCTTAACTTCCATTGTGGCTGGTTTCTATTCTGCCATAAACATTATTGCCACAAATAGATCTTCGTTAATCCTGACATTATCGAAAAGCCTGCGGACTAGCTTCAATTAAAATCCTATATAATGGTTGTCTACATATGAATGAAGATGTAATCTTGGGAATTTGTTGTATATCGGTAGGAGAGATGCAAATGGATGGAATACTTGAACAAATCCTGGCTGATCTGAAAGAGATCAAGCTATTGCTATCGAAAAATATTGGCCAGGACATGTCAGCTACAAACAACACAATGGTCATGAATACAATGAAAACCAAAGATGCTGCCGAATATTTGGGGATAACAGAGTGGCAACTCCGGACTCTTACAAAACAAGGGAAAATACAGCATTTCAAGGCTGGCAATCGCTTTTTATACAAGAGGAAGTCCCTTGATTTGTGGCTTGATAGTGAATTGAAAAGCTCTGTGGAACAAAAGGATGAGGAAGATATCAGGCCAGGACAAATTCGAAAAATTAAGGAATAGAGACTTTATTGCTCTTTACCCATGCACCTCTACCATCATCCCAAACCTGAACACCACTTCGAACCGGCACTCATAAACTGTGGCCTTATCGATCAGCCAACGGCTGTTTCCGGAGGAAGATGCTCGTCTCAGCGATCCGTTTCCGCAGATCATCCCGGCCGACGTTTTCATATATAATTATGAATGTTATCATTGAAATGTTATGAAAGGGGTATCAGGATGAATGAATGTGCAAAACAAATGTGTTTTGTCAAGCACTTTTCCCTGAAATCGCCGAGTCTTTTTCCCGAAATCGCCGCGGGAATTTCCCGGATAATACCGACCACAAAATTCAATCCATCTTAGTCAGCTGCAGCTAATACCATTGTTTCAGATCAATCGAATGGCAGATATCTGCTAAGGGCAGCTTTGGGAGCATCAATGCCATGCCGCTTCAAAGTTTCAACCAATTCAACCAGCTCATAAAGCAAATCGATATATTCAGCCTTCAATGCCTCATGTTTTCGAGCTAATTGCTCGACGGGTGAAATGGTGTCGATGTGTAGTTTGCCTGACTCGTAGACTATGACGAGTTTTCTAATCTGTTCATAGAGATCCTGGCTTGACCAGGTGTGTGGAAATGGTTCCTCGCCATACTCGGACAAAATATAGGCCTCAAGACTGGCATCAATATTCATGCGAGATGTTTGACGTAACTCTTCAATGTATTCTTTTGTAGCAACCATCGCTGCCGCCTCCTCTTTTTCACGCCTGTACCGCAACAGCGGCAGATTTACGACCAACTTGTCGCATCAGAGCGTGCTCCATGCGATAGCTTTTGCCCTCGAACATAATCAAATGTCCATGGTGTATCAGCCGGTCGATCATCGCCGCAGCCATTTGCTCATCTGTAAAGATGCTTCCCCATCTGGAAAATTCGAGATTTGTCGTCAGGATCAGACTCTTACTCTCGTAACTGTCGGAAACCACGCGGAACAACAATTGCGATCCATCCTTATCAATAGGGACGTACCCCCACTCATCCAGAAGAAGCAGGTTCAGGCGTTGCAGTTCATTGAGCAGACGTTCCAGAGTACCATTTCGTCTGGCTTCGGTCAGCTTGAGGACCAGTTGGGTCACGGTATAGAAGCGGACATTCAACCCCATCTCGCAAGCTCTGACGCCCAATGCCACTGCCATGTGGGTCTTGCCCAGTCCTACGGGGCCATATAGCACCAAATTTTTCTTTTCGCCAATGAACTGGCAGGAAAGCAGCTCCTCCTGTGACAGCGTCGGTGGCATACGAACACATTGAAACTCATAGTCAGCAAAGCTTTTGTAGACCGGGAAGCAAGCCCGCTTCAATAGTCTTGTCTTTTTGCTCATCTCACGCCTGGCCAGTTCGTCAGCCAGAATCTGACAAAGAAATTCTTCCTGCCTGGGTGTCGCCATCTGTTCGCAGTATGTGACAATCTCTTTTGACAGCATCAGCCGGCGGCAGTAGCCAGCGATCCGGTCGCGAACCTGTTCTCGATCTCTGGTTGGCTTCAACATGGCCGGTCACCTCCGCTGTGCAGCAATTGATCATAATGGCGTAAGTCAGGACCCTGTTCCGGTGCTGTAGAAAGGCCATACCCCGTCATCCGTGCGGCCAGTGCGGCGGCATCATGGAAGTTGGTGCGGTTAATGCGCAGGCCTTCTTCCAGGGCACGAAGCGCTGTTTCAAAGTCATAGTCCCTGTTGAGGCGATACATTATCCTCAGTGTCTTTTGCAGTTCATCTCTGGGCTGGCTGTCCATCACCTCAAGCAGCGGATCTGGTATCAGTTTGCGTAATCCACTGTTCTTCCAGGCACCAACGTTGCGCATCAACTGGGCCAGCGTTGTCCTGTAGTCATTGGAGTCGCTGCGTTGTTC
>JAQVUC010000348.1 GCA_028699715.1 Anaerolineaceae bacterium
AACCGATATAAGTTTAAAAGTGACGTTTTCACCTTAGACATGATCGCCTGAAGCCCATAGCTTCTAAAAATGGCCTTTTCAAACGCCATTCGATCTCTTTTCGCAAGCTCTTTTTCGATGGCTAACACATCTCGTTTCTTCAGTATTTCAAATTTATCCAAAATGGTTTTCCTGCCTGATGGAGAAACCTTTTCGGGGTCCAGCATCAGCATGTGCTTGGCCACCTTTGTCGCATTAATATCCAATGCGCCAAGTCCTCGACCAAATCCTAACGCCTCGAGGAAAAAGCATCCCATCATTGAACACAGAACAGCATGGCACAAATCAACATCGACCGCTGTGCTTTTAGCAACAAAGCGAATTAAGCGTTGATTGACGAAAGCCGGTGGAGACAACCTCATGAAAAACAAGCGATCACCCGGATTCATCGATACCGCAAGATTCGCAATCGAGTCAGGCTTCATTTCATACCAATGGCACCCCCCGCGCGCCAATGACTTAGTCAAAGGTATCCCTTTTTCATTTTTCCCACCCTGGAAACGCCGAATCCAATTTAATGCTCGGCGATCTCCTCGCTGCTCAAGCTCATCCAACGTGCGTGAACAGCAGAAAGCACGCCCATCTGGCATTGCAATTAGGCCCTTGACATCGGACGCACTTCGCAAAACGGGTTGAATGTATTCGTCCTCAATGTCTTCCGATTCGGGAGGAAAGAACATCTTGTCCCACCCACGTCTTTCTCCTCGACCAACCTTGAATAGCGAAGTAACAGGAACAAGCGCTGCCTTAACACCCGACAGCCAATCTAGCTTAGAAAAATGTGAAATCCAACTAAGCCCCATTAGATCATAACTCGCCAATTCATCGGGCGATATGCGGTTGATTTGAATGTCTTCATTGCCTGGTGAATCCTGATCAATGATGCAATCCCGCATTCCCACGACAACTTCATCCGACCACTCCGCTAATGGGCGACGGGTTATGGCAAACGCGGCTGGATATTCTGGCACGACATCAAGCCCTTTCTTCTGCAGAATGGCGAGAGTTGTCACTATATCTGCGTTGTCAAACCAGCGTCCTTTGCCGGAAATGATCACGGCCTCTATGACAAACATCCTTTGCAATATCCGCCGAAATACCACTCCCCACTCCGCACCCAACCACGCATTAGGCATCACCACGCCTAAGCGGCCGGCGGGCGCCAATACACGCCAGAGATGCAGAAGAATCGGAACGAAATAATCAGACTTTGTATCTAATTCTTCGTGTAGATGCTGCGAAATGAACCCTTGAACTTTTTGAATCGACGTTTCCGACCGCATCCAGTCTTCAAACCGAACAAACGGCGGATTCAGCACAATGCATGGAAATGCGGGCAACGTATATTTGATTGTTTTGCCCGTTCGGGAATTGACAAACGCAATACGTTGTCCTGGGCGCAACGTAGTGACATCTTGTTGAAACACGCGTAGAGTCTCATCTGGAGCGTCACCTGACACCAAAGCTAGTTCCGCAAATTGCAAAGGCATGGCATATCGATCTGAAGCCCAAGTCGTTTGGACTGCCCGGGCAGTCGCGATTCCATTCTGCACCTTCAACTCTAGAGCTTGCCGTGCAATCATACCCGTGCCGCAACATGGATCCAGAACCGGGTCGATTAAATCATCAATAGTCAATTGTACAAGGAAAGACGCCAACGCTTTCGGCGTACAGTATTGTCCAGCCACTTTACGCTGACTTTCCTGACGAACGCTTTGAAGAGTTTCCTGGAACAGCCCCTGATCCAAGCTTGTCAGTTGGATTTCGCCGAGAAATCGATTAAAGGCTAAGAGCGCACCCCATACATCCGCCGGCATCTTTATTGCACATGGGTGAGGAGTAAATATCTGGGCATAATCATGTCTGCTAGAAAAGGCATGAAACCATTTTTCTGCCGCAGCCGCTGTTATTTTCTCATCCCAGCCGTCCAATGCACCCACATCAGAAACGAAGCGTCGCAAATAACGCGCGAACAGGAATCGGTGCATCCAATGCAAGAGAACTTCTGTGGCAAGCAGATCGTATCGCACGGGTTTACCGCTAATCCCCTGTTCCGCGCTTGCTCCTCGCCACCAAGCAGAAACTGCTGACCGCCATGTCCGTGAATGTTTTCCTTCTTCAGAAAGATAATCTGCTAACTTACCAGCCCATTCACTCAGTATCGCCTCCACCACGCCATTTAATTGCGTAGGCAATGGTTTGTCAGATGACAGAGTTCCTTTCTCGAAATAGTCGTTGATATCTTCGATGATCGCCTTAAGAACCTTTTGCCATGCCGCCTTATTATTGCGAACGTCATCACGCCCGGTGATGCCCTCACACCGCCAGCTCTTGAGTGATTCCCAATCCTGGCCGGATTTCAAATAAAGAACAGCATCGACTCCATTCCACAGTACGAAGGATGTCAAACCAAGACGGCGGCACTTATCCTTTGCATTACCCAATAGTTTGGAATCGGTTACCGGGGTGTCCGGCATTTTCAACTCCCACCCCTGTAGTACTGAACATTGCGA
>JAQVUC010000349.1 GCA_028699715.1 Anaerolineaceae bacterium
ATTCATGAAAGAGAAATTCACTGGTGGCAAGGGCTTTGACCTGTGGTATCTCTGGCATGCTGTCAAGCCTGAAACCCGCTGGAACTCTCCGGAAAATGAAATTGTGATGAGCGCAGGACCTTTGGGTGGCATCACACAGTATTCCGGTACCGGAAAGACGCTGGTATGCTCAATCTCGCCCCTCACAGATATTCCAATCGACAGCAATGTGGGTGGTTATTTTGGACCACTGCTTAAATTTGCGGGCTGGGACGCGCTTGAGCTGCAGGGTAAAGCAGATAAAGATCTGGTGATTTTCATCGACGGCAATACTGGTCTGATCCAAATCGAAGAAGGGCAGGAATATCCTGAAGACTCCCACCTTCTGGCTGAAGAACTGACCACAAAATTTGCCAAAGACGAGGACGACAAAGTCAACGTTTCTATTGTATCCAGCGGCAGCGGTGCCCTGCACACCCTGATGGGGATGTTGAATTTTTCCTTCTACGATCCCCGCCGCAAAGTGGTGCGCTTCAAGCAAGCCGCCCGGGGTGGTATCGGCACCATCCTGCGTGACAAGAAAATCAAGGCACTGGTGGTTAAATTTAAGGGAGTCAAAGGCAATCTGAACAATGCGGCTGACCTGGGTACCATCAACAAAGTCGGCGTTAAATACCACAAAGAAATGCACGACCTGGACCACAAGCAGAATGAAATGCGCAAAATTGGCACCGCAAATACGGTTCTGGTCATGAATCAATATGATCTGCTGCCAACCCGCAACTTCCAGACCGGGGGTGACCCAAAGGCAGTAAAGATTTCACCCAAGGTTTTCATTGAGCAATACCTGACGCAGGGCATTCACGACGGCTGTTGGTACGGCTGCACCATGTCTTGCGCCAAGACTGCCGACCACTTCCAGCTCAAAACCGGACCTTATGCCGGGCAGTGTGTCACGGTCGATGGACCGGAATATGAGTGTGTGGCTGGCTTGGGCTCCAATCTGGGCATTTTTGACCCCCAGGCCATCCTGGAAGAAAACTTCTATTGCGATACCTACGGGATCGACCTGATTTCCTTTGCCACCTGCACCGCCTTCATCATGGAATGTTATCAGCGTGGGCAAATTACCCGGGAAGATATGGGCGGCCTGGACCTGGCCTTTGGCAACAGCCAGGCAGCTTTGGAACTGCTGCATCAAATGTCGCGAGGAGATGAATTCGGCAAGATTGCCGGTCTGGGCATCCGCAAACTGAAGAAGCTGTTCGTGGAACGCTTTGGTGCTGATCCCCAATTGCTGCAGGATATCGGCATGGAAGTAAAAGGGCTCGAGTATTCAGAATATGCCCATAAAGAAAGCCTGGCTCAACAGGGCGGTTTTGCTCTGGCAAACAAAGGTCCTCAGCACGATGAAGCCTGGCTGATCTTCATGGATATGGTCAACAAGCAAATCCCCACTTTTGAGGATAAAGCTTACGCTTTGTATTACTACCCCATGTTCCGCACCTGGTTTGGGCTGGTGGGCTTGTGTAAATTGCCCTGGAATGATATCGTCCCGGCGGATAACTACAAGACCGATACCCCAGCCAAGGTCCCGGAACATGTCCAGAATTATGTTGACCTTTTCAACGCGGTCACTGGTAGTGAGATTGACAAGGAAGAGTTGATCATTCAATCCGAAAGAGTCTATCAGTTCCAGCGCGTCTTCAATATCCGCATGGGCAAGGGTGCCCGGGAAGACGATTACCCGCCTTATCGATCGCTTGGTCCGGTAAGTGCTGAAGAATATCTCTCCCGCCAGGAGTTGTATGACAAACAATTGCGGGAAACGATAGGGTTGAGCCCGGATGAGATGAGCCTGGAAGAAAAAATTGCCGCTACCAGGCGCTACCGTGAAGACCAGTACGAACAGCTGGTGGACGCTGTTTACAAACGCCGCGGCTGGACTGAAAAAGGCGTGCCCAAACCGGAGCATCTCAAAGAAATCGGCATGGATTTGCCCATGCTGCTGGAAGTGATTGAGCCAAAACTTTGATAAAAGTCAACACCGAAGACCATCCCTGGCAGCAAGGAATGACAGTCAGGGCTTTGCTGGATGAGAAAGTGTTCACCTTTCGTCATATTATTGTGCGCGTCAATGGTGACTATGTCCCTGAAGAAGGGTACGAAAACTACAAGATCGCTGATTGCGATGATGTTTTGGTGCTGCATTTAATGGCGGGAGGCTAAATGTCTGCTCAACGCTATCTCAAAAATCAGAATGCCATCACAGCCGCGGAGCAAGAATTGTTAGCTCAAAAGAGAGTGGTGATCATCGGCTGCGGCGGCCTGGGAGGCTATTTGGTGGAGCAGTTGGGTCGACTTGGAGTCGGTTATATGCGCGTAAGCCAAAACTTTGATAAAAGTCAACACCGAAGACCATCCCTGGCAGCAAGGAATGACGGTCAGGGCTTTGCTGGACGAGAAAGTGTTCACCTTTCGTCATATTATTGTGCGGGTTAATGGTGACTATGTCCCTGAAGAAGAGTACGAAAGCTACAAGATCGCTGATTGCGATGC
>JAQVUC010000018.1 GCA_028699715.1 Anaerolineaceae bacterium
CAAATATAGGCTGGGCGGATGGATGATCATGCCAAAATGGCGCAGCAGCGGGTTGAGCCCGATCCCGTCCAAGCTGCCATAGAGCCGGGCGTCTGCTGCCGGGCTGAAAAGCGCTGAAATAATTTTATCTTCTGCGGTCGCCCAAACCCGGTTAAAGGGGTTTTCGACAAACATCGACAGCGAAGCAAAAAAGAGCAGGTTGACCAACACGATCAAAAATGACCAGCCGTCCAGCACTTTGCGCCGACCGGTCAGGGCAATCAGCAAACACAAATTGACCACCCAGCTCCAAAAGAAGAGCGACCCCGCCATGCCGCCCCAGAGAGCAGTGGCTTTCAGGATATCCGGCATAGCCGGGTTGATCACGCTGACCACATAGGCATAGCTGTAATCCTGGGTCAGCTGCATCAGCAGCAGGCTTAAAATAGAAACGGTGTGCAGCCCAAAAGAGATTTTTGCCAAAAGGCTGCTCAGAGGGCTGATGCTTTGCTCTTTGCGCGCCAGGCGCGCGACCGTCAGGATTAAAGCAATCAGCGCGGTCAGAAAAGCGCCGACAAAGCTAAAAAAACCAATATAAAACATACTATTCCTCTTGGGGGATCAGTTTCCGGCCTGGTCTGGCAGGATAGATTCGTATTTGGAAGGACACTTCAACAGCAATTCACTGGCCTGGAAAACGCCATCTTCATCCAATGAGCCCGAAACAATGGCCTGGGATTCGTGCTTGAGCAGGTCAGGTTTGGCGCCGGTATAGTGAATGGTGATGCGCTCCGCCAGCGGGTCTGCCGCGGCATCCGCCAGTACTTTGCTCATGCCGCCCATCTCTTCGATCATCTTGTGATCGCCCGGAATCTGCGCCACAACAAAGCTGATATCAAGCGTTTTGGGGTCGTAAGTGATTGTGTCTCCCAACACAACGCCGCTCATGCGCACGTTTTGCCCAACCAGTTCAGCCTGACGGCTGTGCAGCTCCTCCACCGTCATGAAATACTGGGTACTGGAGCGGGTGGTACTGTAGATAAGAAAAGCCAGCGCCAGCACAATAACCGCGACGCCAACAATCATTTTTGTGTTCGTTTTTTTCTTCAAAATAGGTCCTCAAGCATAAGTTGAACCTATTTTATCGTATTAACCAAGCCCTGTGTATATCAGCTGAGAGGCTTTAAAGCGCTTCAGGACTGTTTGGTCTCAAACTAAGCGCCTGCCAGAATATTTTTTGTTTAATTACAAGCACTAAATTGGAAAGTACTATTGACACCTGTACTTCTGCCTTTATAATCCTTTTAATCACAAATGCAATTTTTTGCATACTTTTGTATATTAGGAGAGTAGTAAATGAATCAACGAACTTTTATCATAGTCCTGTTCCTCATTGCTGCCCTGCTGGCTGGCTGGATGTTCTATTCATCTCAGCAAGCTGTCCAGGCCGAACCGATCGAATCCATCACCACCAAGTATTGGAATTCCGGTCACGCGGATGCTGAATCCGAAGCCTTCATCCATTGGAATGAAGATGATCCAGCTGAAATTCCCCCCACCTGCGCCAAATGCCATAGTACCTCCGGCTTTATTGATTACGTCGGTGCTGATGGCTCTGAAGCTGGCAAAGTGGACAGACCCGGTGAGATCAATGATCCGATCAACTGCACTGCCTGCCACAGTGACGCTGCCCACGAACTTGACTCGGTCATGTTCCCCTCTGGCGTTGAAGTCAGCGGAACTGGCACCAACTCGGTCTGTATGACCTGCCACGGCGGTATGGCTGCTGGCATCGCTGTCGATAAAGCCACCGAAGGCAAAGAAGAAGACACTCCCATGGCTGATTCCAGCCTGATGGGTCCGCATTACTATCACGCCGCGGCTGTTCACCAAGGCGCGGATGGCGGCAACGGCTATCAATATGAAGGCAAGACCTACGTCGGTACCTTCCAGCACGCTGAGCCCGTCAACACCTGTACCGAATGCCACGATCCTCACTCCCTGCACACCCAGAGCGTCCCCAATTCGGATGCTAATCTCTGCTCCACCTGCCATTCCGATGTCTCCGGCTACCAGGACTACCGCAAGGTCAACATGTCCAACGTAGACTACGATGGTGATGGCGGAGTTGAACCCGTTTTTGATGAGATCGAAGGCGTAAAAGCTGTTCTTTACCAGGCCTTGAATCAGTACTCCCAGGCTGTCACTGACACTGGTTTCGGTTTCAAGTTTGATTCCTATCCATACGCATTCATCGATACCAATAAAGATGGCGCAATTGACGAGAGCGAAGGCATTTTCCCGAACAAGTATTCCACCTTCACTCCACGAATGCAAAAAGCCGCTTTCAATTACATGTTCGTCCAGAAAGAACCCGCGGCTTACCTGCACAACCCCGATTACGTCCTGCAGTTGATGTATGACTCAATTGAAGATCTTTCTGCCCTCAGTGGTGTGACCACCGAAGGTCTGACCCGACCCTAAGGGTCTGGCCAATAGATTGGACACAAGAAGGTAAAGCTTATGAAACCATCAACAAAAAGAAAGATTTTTTACACCATATACTTCGCGCTGGTTTTGCTTCCGGCCATAGCCATGCTTGTTTCAGGCTATTTGCGCGGTAACAGCATGCGCGATATCGCCGTCTTTCTCGGCTTTCTCGGTATGGCCCTGGCTGGCATCCAGCTCATCTCCATCGGGCGCATCCATTGGCTGGCAGACGCACTGGACATGGACAAGGTTTACAACAATCACCACTGGGTCTCGCTTTTGTCAATTTTGCTGATCATTGCCCACTTTATGCTGCTCAGCTTCTATAACCCCATTATCGCCACCTTTTTGAACGTTTTCAAAGCCCCCTGGATGATCGCCGCCGGCTCAATTGGCCTCTTTGGTCTGATCCTGATCGGCATCACTTCCGTGCTGCGCAAATCCTTCAAATTGGATTACCGCTACTGGCTCCTGATCCACGATATTCTCACCATCACAATCCTGGTTTTCGGCATGATCCACCTCTTCAAGGTCGGCTATTACACCAGCCATCCTTTCATGAAGGCCATTTGGATCTTTGAGATCGCCGTTTGGGTAGTCGCTTTTGCATATATCCGCATCATCCGCCCGTTGCGCATCGGTCAGAAACCCTACATGGTCGCCTCAGTTGTGGGCGAATCCAACGATACCTATACCCTGACTTTGGCACCGGACGGACACGAAGGTGTGCCTTTTGAAGCCGGACAGGTTGCCTGGATCAGCACCGGTCACTCTCCCATGGTGCTCAGCCGTAACCCCTTCTCCTACTCCGGCAGCTCCGAGCGTGAGGGCGAAATTCGCTTCTCGATTAAAAACCTGGGCGATTTCACCTCCACCATTCCCCATCTGAAAAAGGGTGAGCGAGTCTATGTGGACGGCCCCTACGGCACCTTCAATCTGAATGACCCGCGCATGAAAAACGGCCTGGTCCTGATTGCCGGCGGTATCGGTCTGGCTCCCGTGATGAGCATCCTCAACACCATGGCTGACCGCGAGGACAAACGCCCGGTCTACGTCTTTTATGGCGATTTGAATGAAATGACTGCTCTCTACGGACACGAGTTTGATGACCTCAAGCCCAAACTCAACCTCGCCTTTGTCCAGGTTTTGGAAAAGCCCCTCTCTGAGGAATATCCCCACAGAGGCTATATCAGCAAGGATCTGATGCTGGAGCACCTGCCCCAGAACTACCAGGACCTGTTCTACTTCGTCTGCGGACCGGCCCCCATGCTTCGCGCCATCGAGAAACACTTTGACGCCCTGGGCATCCCCGACTCCCAGATCCACGAAGAAAACTACACCATGGCCTAGTTCTTGGAAGAACGCTATAGTCTGAAAAAACGATAGAAATTAAAAGACGATTAGAGACAAAAAAACAATAAAGCTAGGAAGAACGCTAGAAATTGAAAAAACTATAGACATAGAAGGAACCATAGAAACAGGATGACCGCTCGGTCATCCTGTTTTTTCAATTCCCCGCTAGCCCCGGTCTCCAAACCGAGGGCTGGTTCTGACCTTTAGGTCTCCATCATTTCCCCCTTGGATCACATGGGTGTTTGGTAGGTCGGAATGAGACCGCCCTGTGGCAAATGTGCCGTATTTGCATTGCGCGGTCTCACTCCGACGATAGGAAGCAAAAAAAGGGATGAAATAAAAAAATTCGTTGAAATCCTTAGACCAAACCAACTTTGGTCGCTAATGGCAGACATCTAAAACATCTATCGGCGGAGTGGCCAGGAGAAGGCCATTCCGCCCTACTCCAAGATTTCCGTGGAACGGTGGAAAAATGATTGAGTGTGCGGGTAGGTCGGAATGAGATAACTTTGCCCTGATCGTGCCGGTCTCCAGACCGCGCACGTGATTTGACCGCGGGTCTCCATCATTTTACCCTTCGGATCACACGGGTATTCGGGTAGGTCGGAATGAGAAAACTTTGCACTGATCGTGCACGGCCGGGAGGCCGGCACGATCAATAAAATTAGTGCGCGGTCTGGAGACCGGCGCTAGCGGTAAGTCTATTAGAGAACCCGCAAACAGGAACACGGGGCGGGCTGTCGCTAGCAGAGGCTACAACCCTGCAAAATACTCAATCACCTCGTGGGCAGTGTGGCCTTCAAGCGAAGGCAAGACCAGCTCAGCAATACCAACCCGCTCCCGCGGGCCGAGCCCCAAAGCGGGCATACCAGCGGCGTGAGCTGCCTGAACCCCCGCCAGAGCATCTTCCACCACCAGGCAGTTCTCAGGCGGCAGGTCAAGGGCCTGCGAGGCCAGCAAAAACAAATCAGGCCAGGGTTTGGAGCGCGCCGGCGAGCTGCCATCAATGATGGCATCAAACATCTCACCAATCTGCAGCTGGTCCAACACCATGGGGGCATTTTTGCTGCTGCTGACGATTGCCTGCTTCAGCCCCAGCCGCCTGATCTCCTCAACTATCTCCAACGCTCCTGGCAGCAGGTCGGCAGAGGTCATCTGGCGCACCAGGTCGATATAGTAGCCGTTTTTGCGTTCCATCATCTCCTGGGCTTGCTCCTCAGTCACCTGCCTGCCCTTAAGCAGAAGGTTGAGCGATTCGCGCCGGGAGACGCCGCGCAGGGCTTCGTTGTCCTCGCGGGTGAAGAGGATGCCTTCTTCTTCTGCCAGTCGTTTCCAGCCCAGGTAGTGCAACTCGGATGTGTCGGTCAGAACGCCGTCAAGGTCAAACAAAAAGGCTTTGATGATCACGATTGTTCCTCCTGGGCGCGGATATCGACCAGCTGTTCCTGACCGCGCCAGACAAATTTAAATTGAAGGCGCTTCCAATGAGCCGGCAAATGAGGTTTGACATACCAATAATCATCCTCAACGCGCAGCCCGCCAAAGCCGAAAACAGCCGCTTGCCACAAACCACCTGCAGATGCGCCGTGGATACCATCGCTGGCATTGCCGCGCACGTCTTCGATGTCAGCCCGGGCGGCGCGCATGAAGTTTTCGTAAGCGTCTGCCTGGCTGCCCAGGCGGGTGGCCATGATGGCCTGGATGGAAGGACCCAGCGAAGAGCCGAAGGTCAGGTCGGTGCGGGGGGTGTAATAATCGTAGTTTGCCTGGATGGTCTCGTGGGAGAACAACTCGGGCAGCAGGTACATCAGCATCATCACATCGGGTTGCTTGAGCACCTGGGAGGCATTAGCGCCTTCGATGCCCAAAATAGACTGGACCGATTCGGTGCGCGGGTCAAAGTCACTGGCCAGCGCGTCAACACGTTGAAAATAGCCGCCGAACTGCTCGATCAAGCCCTGGTTGTTCTCGCCCGGGCAATAGAGCTGGTCTGCCATGGTGGCCCAGTCGGCCAGGCTTTGTTCATCCACACCAAGTTTGGTGAAGAGCAAACTGGCAGCTTGAGCGTCGTAGGTTTTGAGCCACTCAGCCAGCGCTACAGCCGTGTGCAGATGCCAGCGGGTCAGGTAGTTAGTGAAGGCGTTGTCATCCACATGGTCATGATATTCGTCCGGACCGATGACGTTGCTGAGGTGATACTGGCTCGTTTGCGGGTTCCACTCCAGGCGCGAAGCCCAGAATTTGGCACTATCGAGGATGACCTCAGCTCCGCGCTGTGCCATAAAAGCATCATCACCACTTAATCGCCAGTATTGGACAATGGCAAAGGCGATATCTGAGGAGATGTGGATCTCAATGTCGCCAGTCCAGATACGAATAAGGCTTTTTCGGTCCGCGGGGTCTGGCACCCAGGTTGGGGTCACTTCGCGACCGTCGCCGGCACTTTCCCAGGGGAATTGCGCGCCCTGGAAGCCTCCTTCAAGCGCTTTTTCGCGCGCTCCCGGCAAATTATGGTAGCGGTAGGAAAGCAGGTTCCTGGCGATCTCGGGGCGGGTGAAGGTGAAGAAAGGCAGCATGAAAATCTCGGTGTCCCAGAAGGCATGCCCGTGATAGCCATAGCCGCTGAGCGTTTTAGCGCCAATGTTGACCTGCTCGTCAGTGCGGGGGGCGGCGATGAGCAGGTGGTAGATGCTGAAACGCAGCGCCAGCTGAGCTTCCGCATCGCCTTCGATCAAAACGTCGTTTCGGTCCCACTCTTTTTGCCAGGCTTGCTCATTGGCAGCGTAGGCAGCCTCCCAGGGCTCCTGCGCCATCTCTGCCAAAATTGAAAGAGAACCGCTTTTGGGGTCCTCGCACTCGCGTGAGGTGCAGAGCGAGCTGAATTTTTCGAAATAGATGGTCTGACCGGTTTCGGCCTGACAGCTCGTGCAGATCGAGGGCATTTTGACTACGTTGGGCATTAAAATTTCGGCCTCACTGCCTCCGCTGAAAAACACTTTTTGCGCCATGGCAGCTTCGATCTTGGTGGCTGAGGTCTGCAGGCGCAACCAAATCGACCCGTCTTCCACGCCCTGGTCCAGCCAGTTCCACTGCTGGTAACGCATGGTATCGGTTCCGGCATCCAGGCGGCTTTCGATCCTGACCTCGCCAGAATAATTTTCGGGGGTGATCAAAACCCGCTGGCAAAGCAGGTGCTGGTTAGCCAGGCTGGCAAATCGGGAAAAGATGAGCTTGCTGACGTGCCCCTGGGGGCTTTCCCAGCGCACAAAGCGGGTAAGCACACCGTTGTGCAAATTCAACCTGCGGCGGTACTCCAGCAGCTTGCCTTCAGCCAGGCTGAAACGCTCACCAGCCAGGATGATATCCAGTGCCGTCCAATCCGGAAAGTTGACCAGGTGGGTGAAGACGACCGGAACGTCATCAAAAACTCCGTGGACAAAGGTGGTGCGTTGTTCGCCCGGGTAGTGCTCATCAAAAGTTGCCCTTGTTCCCACATAGCCATTGCCCTGGGTCAGGGCGGTCTCAAAATGGCGCAGTCGCTTGGGGTCAAAAGAGTTTTCGGTGATCTTCCACATAGCAGTTATAGTCTCCTCAAAGGAATAATTAGTTGTTCAAGGCATAGTCGAGCAAATCATCCAGGCGGGCGGTGGCCAGACCGACCACATGGTCAGCAGCACCATAGTATACATAAACTTCGTTATTTACAACAACATTTGCTCCGGAAAAGACCACATTGGGCACATCTCCGCGTATCTCCCAGATCTCCCGGGGATAAAAAATTGAGCTCGAAGGACGGGCTATGATTTTGGTGGGGTCTTCCAGGTCCAATAAACACAGACCCAGGCTGTAGACGTGCGATTGGTCATAGGCATGGTAGATCATCAACCAGCCCTGCTCGGTTTTGATGGGCACGCCGCCGCTGCCGATACGTTTGGATTCCCAGCGGTTCTCCGCGCGGGGTCCGAAAATAGGCTGCATGTCCTCCTCAGGCCAGTCGCGCAGGTCCCGGGAGCGCGCCAGCCAGATTTGGGGCGGGCGCCGGTGCAGGCTGATAAATTTTCCGCCAATTTTTTCGGGGAAAAGGACGTGATCCTTGTTGTCCTCGCCGGTCACAAGGGGCCCGATGCGTTCCCAGTCACGAAGGTTGCTGCTCTTGGCGAACATGGGTGTGACGCTGCCGCCCAGATGAGTGGGCGGGAAGCCGGGCAATGGGCGCTTACCGTAGGCGGTGTAAGCCATGTAGAAAATCCCGTCGATCTCAGTAATACGCGGATCTTCAATGCCCCGGGCGTCAAAATCGTCCTGGGGAGAGAAGACCGGCTGGGGATCGCGGGTGAAATTGATACCATCGGTCGAATGGGCGTAGCCAAGCCGGCTGACCCAATCGAGCCCTTGTGCCCGGTAGAGCATGTGAAACTCGCCCTGATGGTGGACCACAGCCGGGTTAAAGACGTTGTAGGTCTCCCAGGTGGAGGTCGGGTCAGGCAAAAGGATGGGATTGGCATTGTGTCTGAATAATTCCATGAATAATTACCTTTTATTTATAAATTTTGGGTGGGTGAGCTATTTTTGCCAGCTCTGAGCGGTTCCAGCTGGTCATTGACCGCGTAATTGCCTGCCAGAGCCAAAAAAACGGCTCCATACATGATGCTGAGCGCAAACGCGAGTGTTGCCAAGGCAAAAAATGCCAAAAGGGATAAACCCAATAAAAATGAAAAGCTAAGATTTCTGCCGATCATCAAGGCGCTGTTGCGCAGCGCCTGGCCTACTTTCATCTGCTCCTGCTCAAACAAAAAGGGCAGCGCGAAGAATTGGAGCAAAAACCAGCCCAGCCCGACCGCTATGTAGAGCCCCTGAAGAAATGAGCCCAGATTCATATCCATAGCGTTGCTGACCAGGTAATAGTTGACCCCCAGCAAGCCAACCACAACCAGGTTGACCACGCCCCAGCGCCAACCAACCCCCCAGGAGCGTTTGAAGGCACGCCAGAAGTCGTTGTGGTCGGTGACTTCACCATGAACAATACGGTTTGCGTAAGCATGCAAAGCCAGCGTGGCAGGAGGACCCGGGATGATCAGCAGGTTGGCGACGATCCACAGGGAATTCACCACCAACATGGTCCACAGGTCCTCCCAAATTTCCTTGAGGGAACGGCGATAGATGGAGGGTATCTTTTTTATCACCGTTTTTCCTCTTTAGCCCTTGATGCCTGCGTAAGCGACACCTTCAATGTAGTATCTGCTGAAGATGAAGAACAGAATCAAGACCGGGATAGCGTTAAACATGGCACCGACCAAAGTCAGGTTCCATTGCGATTTATACTGCTGCTGGAAGATACTCAAAGCAACGTTCAGCACGTATTTGTCCGGTGTATTCAAGTACAGCAAAGGCTGCATAAATGAATTCCACATGGATTGGAACTGCAGGATCAAAACCGTCAGGATGGCTGGTTTTGCCAACGGCAGGATGACAGTCCTGAAAATCTGCATATAGGTGGCGCCATCGATGATGGCAGCCTCTTCCAGGTCGACTGGAATGGAGCGGAAGAAGGAGGTGAGCGTGAAAATACTCCCCGCGCTCACCAAACCTGGCAATATCAAGGACCAGAAGGAGTTGATCAACTGCAATTTGGTCATCAAGACATAAGCCGGGATGAGCGTGACCGCTCCGGGGATCATCATGGTCGCCAACATGAAGTTGAAGACTGCGTCTCTGCCGGCAAACTTCAGACGTGAAAAGGCAAAGGCCGCCATCGATCCAAAGGCCGCCTGGGCCACCGCCACGGTCACAGACAGAAAGGCCGTGTTAAACAGCCAGCGTGGAAAAGTGCCGCCTGCCCCCAGGTCCGTGTTCCAGACCCTGGCCCAGTTATCCCAGCGCCAGACCTCTGGCAAAAACTTGGGGGGATAGGACAGGATCTCCTGGTCAGTTTTTACAGTACCCAGGAAAGCCATAATAAACGGCAGAAGCATGATCAACCCGATGGCGATCAAGAGCAGATATCGGAAAAATGCTTTGATCACATTCTCGGTAACTGCCTGACTGTGAGATTTGACCTTGATAGGTGTAATGTTGTCTTTTGTTGTTACAGTCATGTCAGTCCTCCTAATACATCTCTGTACCCTTGGTCAGGATACGTCGTTGCAGGAATGTGAGCGCGAAGATGATAGCCGCCAGGATAAAGGCCAGGGCTGAAGCGTAACCCATGGTGATGGGTCCGTTCACACCCAGAGCTTCGGTGAAGATCAGGTAAACCGGGGTCAAGGAGGTATTGAGCGGTCCACCGGAGGTCGCCAGGCAAACCTGGTCAAAGACCTGCAGCGTGACGATGGTCCCCAAAACAACGATCATCATCGTGATTGGTTTC
>JAQVUC010000350.1 GCA_028699715.1 Anaerolineaceae bacterium
AAAAACCATTCCCGGTTTGAGCGGCGTATCTTCAGGCAAATTCACCACCATCTTCATGCCAATGGCGTAATCGTTTTGCTCATGACCTTCGGGCAATCCGATGGCTTCATTTAACTGCCTGCCGACGGCTCCAACGGGACCATCGCCGATCACTGTCAAAGCAGCCTCTACTTCCATTCCGGGCATGAATCCATCAGCGGGATTACCTTTCAAATCCACTCCCTGATCTACCAGCTGGACTCCAACTACTTTGCCCTCTTTTATAATCGCCTTTTCCACGGGAGTCCCGGGCCAGATTTGGATAAATCCGCTTCCCATTACCTGAGCCGAAACCCATTGGTTAAATTGCCCGATGGATAGGGTTAATCCCCCATCTTTTCGCAAAAAAGGAGGAATCCAGGGCAGCGCGAAAGCATAGTTCTGATACCAAGGAAGAACCGCCTTGAAGGTTTTCAGAAACACATCTCCAAGTTTAAACAGGCAGGAGCGCCGACTGGCACCGTGCGGATCGAGCAGATATAACATCTTTTCCTCCGTCACTTCAGCAACCATCGGTATCTGGGAAAGCTCCTCATTGGAAAAGCTCTCACGTATTGATCTTGCGTCCGAAACTACTCCCGAAACACCTGCAGATGTGTCATCCGCACGTTCATAGCAAATCACCTGAGGGGGCATTCCCGGGGAAACTTTGCTCTCCAAAGCCGGTATGCCATCCTCATTCAGCATTCGCTTGTTAAGCATGCTCAAAAAGCCGCCCATAGCCGGGCCAAAACCGACACAAACAATGTCAGCGTTCAGCTTCTGGCGTTCCACCTTTTGATCTAATTCCTGGTTTTGCATTTTTTAATTTTTAGTTTGGACAGCACTTCTTCAGCCAACACACTGTATGCAGAGGTTCCCGCGCTGTAAGCGTCATAATACATCACCGGTTTCCCAAAACTGGGGGCTTCTGCCAGACGGACGGCGCGCGGGATCAACGTCTCAAAAACCTTTTCTCCAAAGTATTCGCGCACATCCGCGACCACCTGTTGTGAAAGACGGGTCCGCCCATCGAACATTGTCATCAGCACTCCCAAAAGCTCCAGCTTACAGCTCTCTTCGCTCTCACATATCTGGTTGTAAATCCGCATAATCATGGAGACACCTTCCAGTGCATAGTACTCGCACTGTAAAGGAATGAGCAGCCAGCGGGCTGCGACGAAAGCGTTGAGCGTAAGCACCGAAAGAGAAGGCGGACAATCAATCACGACAATGTCGAAATCTCTTTGGGTCAACACCGGCTCCAGAGCATCCTTAAGTCGAGCCAGATGATTCCCAGGCAAGCGGGGAAACTCAATATCCGCTCCACACAAATCCAAGCCTCCCGGAATCAACCAAAGGTCCTTCCAGGGAGTTTCGACTATCAGATCAGCCAATTTTTCTTCTCCCAGTAAAGCCGGATAGGAGTTTTTGCCTTCAACCTTCTCCACTCCCACTCCGCTCGTGGCATTGGCTTGAGGGTCCAAATCCAGAAGCAGGGTTTTCTTGCCGATAGCCGCTAAAGCTGCTGCAAGGTTGACAGAGGTAGTTGTTTTGCCAACTCCCCCCTTTTGGTTAGCAATCGCAATAACAATAGCAGACATCGTTTCGCCTTTGTTGTTTCATTTATTATTAATTATCAGGCACTAAAGCCTTCAGGCAATATCCGCGTGATAGATTCTTGCGAGGAAACGCGGATACAGACATCCTTGTCTCCGACAGCCTGATTCACTTGATTCAACGCAATCTCAGGACGATTGCAATCCTGGCTCAAGTGTCCCAATACCAGCTCTTTAAGTCCAGTAGAAACAATCTCCTCCAGCAAACGGGCTGAGTCCTCATTGGATAAATGACCGGAATTGCTCATAATCCGCTGCTTCAATGCCCAGGAGCGAGAGGATTCTCTTAAAAGAGTGATATCATGGTTGGCTTCAAATAGAAGCCCATATACTCCCTTTAACCTCTCTCTGACCAAAGAAGTAACTTTGCCCAAATCCGTCACGTGCCCCAACCGGACTCCCCCAACCTGAAAGGAGAAGCCGACCGGATCGCTCGTATCGTGAGGAATTTGAAATGTGTTGACCTCAATATTACCGATCTCAAACGTATCTCCCGTCGCAAAAATCTTGAATTCCGGTATTTGCTTCGGCTGAGGACCTTGCTGCATAATAGCGCACAGGTCCTTTTGTGTAAGTCGGTTTGAGTAGACCGGGACTTTGTACAGTTGGCAAAAACGGCTTACTCCGCAGATGTGATCTGAATGACTGTGAGAAATCAGGATACCACTCACACGCTCCGGGTCTTTTCCTGCGGCCTCAATGCGTTTCTGCAATTGTTTACAGGAAAATCCTCCATCCACCAGGATGCACGTATCACCATACTCCAGCCATGTGCAATTGCCCCTGGAGCCGCTGCCTAAATTTATAAACTCGACAGGCTTCAAATTATCCTATGCCTCTCTCTGCGCTCAAACTCCGGTGTGTTCCAGTTCCTCGTTTGTCAGGGAGTTAAAT
>JAQVUC010000351.1 GCA_028699715.1 Anaerolineaceae bacterium
TTTCTTGATCCAGGTTGTTCTGCCTATCAGCAAAGCCCCGATCATGACCGTCATGCTCTTCGGTTTTACCGGCTCCTGGAATGCTTTCCAATGGCCTTTGTTGGTTACAACCAAGGATACCTGGCGGCCGATCATGGTTGGTTTGTGGTCCTTCGTCAATGAAGCTGGTCCACAGACACACCTTTTGATGGCAGGGGCGGTGATTTCCTTACTCCCGATCCTGCTGATGTACTTCCTGACACAAAAACAGTTCACACAAGGTATTGCAACAACTGGTTTAAAAGGTTAGGATATAATACGTAAGATACGAGAAAACTCTCGATATCAATTAACCTAGTTTCAAAATGGAGGTTTTGAAAAATGAGAAGAACGTTATTTGGAATTTTCTCCCTTGTGATGGTTTTTGCGCTCATGCTGAGTGCTTGTGCCCCCAAGGAAGAAGCCCCCGCACCCACAGATGCTCCTGTTGAAGCTCCTGTCGAGGAACCTGTAGACGAACCAGTCGAGGAACCAGTTGACGAACCAGTTGAAGAACCAGTAGCGACATCCCCGTGGGAAGGCGTAACTCCAGCCAAAGAAATCGTTTTTTGGCATCAGCATTCTGGTGAAGAACGTGAAGCTGCTATGAAGATCATCGTCGATGGCTTCAATGCAACTAACGAATACGGCATCACTCTAACAGATGAGTATGCTGGTGGATACGGCGACATCTATACCAAGATGCTGGCTATCCTGAACACACCGGATGTCCCTGACATCGTTGTTGGTTATCAGAACCAAATCGCGACTTACCAACTGGCTGATTCATTCTTTGACATGAATACTGTCATTGACGATCCTGTATACGGTATGCCGAAAGAAGATCAAGCCGACTTCTTTGAAGGCTTCTTCAATCAGGATGTCTATCCTCTGTATGACAACCAGCGCTTAGGCTTGGCCCCCAACCGCTCCATGGAAGTTCTGTATTACAACCTGGACTGGCTGAAAGAATTAGGCTTTGATGGTCCTCCCACCACCCCGGAAGAATTCCGCGAGATGGCTTGTGCAGCATCTGAAAATCCCTTCAGCGGCTCCAAAGGCGAAGAATCAATGGGTTATCAACTCAGCATTGATACTTCCCGTTTTGCCTCCTGGACCTTTGCTTTTGGTGGAGATATCTATGATGGAGCAACCAACCAGTACACTCTGAATAGCCCTGAAGCTGTTGCAGCTTTTGAGTTCATGCAGGATCTGTTTGCAGATGGTTGTGCTCGCCTGGTTTCTGAAAACTATGGCGATCAAACCGACTTTGGCAATGGTTCCTTACTGTTCACAGTAGGATCCAGCTCTGGTCTTCCTTATTACGGAAATGCTGTTAACGAAGGCGCAGGATTTGAATGGTCTGTTGCCGCGCTTCCTACCACCACCGGAACCCCCAAGCAGAACGTTTATGGCGCGAGTGTTTCCATCCCGAAATCCACCCCCGAACGTGAACTGGCCGCCTGGATCTTCCTGAAATATTACACCAGCCCTGAAATCCAGAAAATCTGGGCAGAAGCCTCTGGTTATTTCCCGGTGCGCAAGAGCGTTGCTGATATGATGTCCGATTACATGGCCGCGAACCCCACTTACAAAGCAGCCTGGGATTTGCTCGACTATGGTTACTTCGAGCCCGCAGTTCCTGGTTATGACTTCGTTCGTGACGAAATTGAAGTTGTCATGGCAGCAGTTGTGGACAATCCTGATCTGGACGTCCAGGCAGAGTTCGATACCTTGAACCAATTTGGTAACGATACTTTGGCTGAACAGCTTGAACAACTGAATTAGTAATTCAGATTAGAAATTAGTTAGAAAACCTCCCTGGATTTGCAGGGAGGTTTTTATTTTGCTATAATGTGTATGCATGGGGATGCCAGGTCTCGACGGGAGAGGCTGGTTCCGGATTGCGAGCCGAGAGGTACCGACCTCGTGAAATCAGTACAAAAAAACAAGTGCCAATCGCACAAGTTACGCAACTCTTCCTTTAGCTGCATAAGCTAATTGAGGACGAGCAATGATCTCCTAAATGAGGTCACGTCCCCTGAAGTCGTTTTTCTGACCGAATTCAGCCAGGATGTCATAGAAGTCAGAATGCTAAGTACCAATTCGCGGGGTGCTTCTAAGAGAGCCTTCGGGCTCAAGTGAATAGTCCGCTGGTAGGTCCGCAGGTGATCTTAAAGTGGATGAATATAAATACCCTGCTACGCTCGTAGATATTCGAGAGTCTAATCTTTCGGACGCGGGTTCGATTCCCGCCATCTCCACCTAAGGCCTCTTAGCGAGGCCTTTTATTTTTGGAGGAGATCCTTAAGAGAATCTTCGTCAAGGATGGGAATGCCTAACTCAAGAGCTTTTGTGTACTTTGAACCTGGATTCTCGCCCAGGAGCAGGTAACTGGTTTTTTTGCTTACGGAAGAAAGCACCTTGCCTCCGTGTTCTTTGATCAAATCTTCTGCTTGCTCTCGGGTAAGGTTGGGCAGGGTGCCGGTGATCACAAAACTTAAACCAGT
>JAQVUC010000352.1 GCA_028699715.1 Anaerolineaceae bacterium
GCTTCGTTATAGGCAGGGATCTGGATTACCAGTTTCATGTTAACTAATTGTACGCCAATTTTTCTGGTCGAATCATTTTAATTGTTATAAAAAACCGGAAGAAAATTGCTAAATAAAATTATGGTATATATGAACCATGCGTAAACCGGAAAAGTTTTTTATCGTCATGGTTTTGTTGATTTGGGTGTGCTCTTTGATTGCAGCCCCGATGACCCATGCTGCTGCCAAAAATTCAGACCCCAGCCCCCAACAACAGGTCAGCGCTTATGACTTGATCTCTGCCATGAACGTTTTGCGCATGTCTTATGGGAATCCACCTTTGATTGAGGATCCTATCATCAACGCGGTCGCCCAGGGAACAGCCCAGATCATGGCGGACGGATTGCTTTCATGGCATATAGGTGATGTCAAAGGGCGGCTTGCCGCGGCAGGCTATGGGGGAGGCATGACGGTTTTTGCGACCGAGAATTTTGCTGTTGGCAGTGAAGGCATTACCATCGACCAAATTATGCTCATGTGGGCTGACTATGACCACATGCGCCCGGCCACCCAGGCTTACTATTGTCATGTTGGTGCCGGCACAGCCAAAGCCAGCAACGGCATGACCTACTTCATTCTTCAGGCTGCTTATATTTCTGGTGAAGCCTGCCAGAGTAACGCGCCAATAAGCGATACGCCGATTCCCGGACAAACACCCATCGTGCCTGGGATTGTTACACCCGTCGAGTTGGTTGAGCCAGATCAGGACGGTAATTACCTCCACACGGTCAAACCCGGGCAGAGTTTCTGGTCTATTGCTGTAGCCTATGGTGTGACCATCAAGGAAATTTTGATGTGGAACAATCTCTCAGAGGCCTATTTGCTGCAGACCGGAGATGAACTTTTGATTGCCGGTCCTGATTCCAGAAGTCTGGTAACCCCTACTCCACTGGGGAACGTGATCCGGGCTACCCAGGAGGCTGACGGGCGCATTGTGCACGAGGTGCAGGCATACCAGAACTTATCCCGGATCAGTGAAGCTTACGGCGTCAGTATCAATGACCTGTTGAGATTGAACGGTTTGACCTTGGAAACCCCGTTGCAAATTGGGCAGTCTTTGATCATCAAGGACCCGGACTATACCCCCACAGAAGTTCCGCTGAGCCCCTTGCAGAGGCTGACGCCTGCCGCCGATGGACGCTATTATCACACTGTTTCCGAAGGGGAAAACCCGCAGTGGATCGCGGATTTGTACGACGTGCCATTGAATGATCTGTTGAGTTGGAATGGGTTCAACCCCACGCGGGTGCTTTATCCTGGGGATAGGCTCTTATTGCAGGTCACCCCGCCGGCAACCAACACTCCTTCCCCGCTCCCGCCGACTGAAACCCCGCAGCCAACAGCAACGCCGCAACCAACAACAACGCCTTCTCCCATGGCGTTGTCAATTACCAACCCATCTCCCACAGACCCCCCTTCTCACTCCCCTTCACCTACTGACATGCCCGTGACCCAGAGCGTGTCGGAAAACCAAATCTCCCCAATCTGGCTTTGGTCCCTTGCTATAGCAGCCGTTAGTATGGCTGTTTATTTTATTTTGAAGCAGTCTCGTAACCAGGGAGAATAACAGCAAATTTTTCTCAGTACCTCAATCCAAAATCATAAATAAATCACTTACCAATAAGTTTTCTCTATTTACTATCGAAAACATAATATTGAATTTCACAAAACGATGTCATTACATGGGGATATGGCTGAGCAAAAGACAGCAGCATCAGGATATGAATTATAATAATTTGGAATTTTAAGCGTGGGCTTTCACAACCACGACTAAGGTCAAACGCCTTAATACTTACTTAAATGTGAAAAGAAGTAATCGAAAATTATGAAATTAGTGATACTTATCCCGGCTTTCAATGAAGAGGATTCCATCCAACAGGTTGTGAATAGCATTCCAAAGACGATTGAAGGAGTCTCAGAAGTAATTGTTTTAGTTGTCGATGATGGTTCAAAAGATAAAACTTCAACACTGGCTGAACAAGCTGGCGCGATTGTAGTATCACACAATCAAAACAGGGGCGTCGGCGCAGCTTTCAACACAGGACTTATTAAAGCACTTGAATTAGGTGCGGATATTATGGTGAACATTGACGCAGATGGTCAATTTTCAGCAACAGACATCCCTGTGCTAATTGAACCCATAATCTCTGGCGAAGCTGATTTTGTGAGTGGAGACCGATTTTCTGATGAGAATGGTCATCTAGCCAGACCTGATTACATGTCAAAATTAAAATTCTGGGGAAATAAGCAGATGTCTCACCTCATCAGCCTACTCACTCAAAAACAATTTGCTGATGTAAGTTGTGGCTTTCGCGCCTATTCAAGAGAAGCCATGCTTCGTTTGAATCTGACCCGCAGTTTTACTTATACGCAAGAATCCTTCATTGATCTGGCTAATAAAGGAATAGACATCAAATTGATCCCTGTCAAGGTCAAATATTTTGAAGGCCGCAAATCCCGTGTGGCCGGGAACCTTTTGAAATATATGT
>JAQVUC010000353.1 GCA_028699715.1 Anaerolineaceae bacterium
AACCTTCCCGGGCAAGGTAGACAAAGGAGTTGACTGCCAGGGGAGCTGACTTGGGGTAAAGTTCCAAAACCATCTCACCGTCTTCGGTCGTGATGGTGGCGGTGTATTCTTTATCCTCGTCGATCACAAAAGGAGGGCACTCTACCGCAAGATCGGTTTCAGATTTCATAACTTCAATCAGATTGCTCAAAAATGTGTATCGCCATTCGCCAATCGGGCGGCCGTTGGCCAGCACGGTTGGGGTTGAGGCTACGCCATTTTCGATCATGGTATCGGTCGCGACCTTGATCTTATTGACCACTTCATCGCTCTCCATATCCTTGGTGAATTGGTCAACATCCAAGCCCAAGTCTCCAGCAGCCGTTTTCATCCACTCTGACAATTCTTCAGCAGAAAGAGGCGATAATGTCTCGCGGTTGGAGAATAGAACGTCGTACATTTCCCAAAACTTTCCTTGCATACCAGCTGCTTCAGCACCGTGAATTGCGAGCGGACCAGTGGGATGAAGGGATTCAAGCGGAAGCGGACGGAAAACCAGGCGAACATCGTCAGGATATTTATCGATCAACTTTTCGAATTCCTCATAGGCCAAACCACACCAAGGGCAGAAGAAGTCTGTATATTCAACAATTGTCAGCATGGCATCTTCGGGACCTTTGGTCCAATCCTCATCGGTCACTTCAGTGAAAATGGCTAATTGCTGTTTTTGCTCTTCAGTTAAGTCAGGAAATATAGGACCGACCAAAGAGCAGATCATGTTCCCGTCCTCATCGGTCAATGGTAGCTCTTCTGTGGGCACCACGACAGTCTCCTCAGGCACGACCGGATCTGCGATTTCAGTAGGAACAAGGGTGGGAACTTCTTCGGTTGGTGGTGGGGTAACATCCTGCACTTTACAGGCACTGACCACCAAAATAAGGATCAGGGAGATCCACAAAATTTTCATTACGTTTTTCATTCTAGTTTCCTTTCAGACAACAGGACTTTCCGCCCCATCGTATCAGACAGATTTATTTTCAAGAGTCTGCAAGACTAATTTCCGGATTTCGCTCTGAACACACTCAGCGCTTTCAGAGGCGTCGACAATGCGCCAACGCTCCGGTTCTTCTGCAGCTAATTCGTGATAGCCATTGCGGACACGTTCATGAAATGATAACTCAAAAGCGTCAAGACGATTCCATTCATCTTTTGCCTTTTTCCGTTTCAAGCCCGTCAGCACATCCACATCCAACAAGATAGTCAGATCCGGTTTCAGCCCAGCCGTGGCAAACTGCAGCATAGAGCGTAAGCGATCCAAATCTAATCCGTGACCATAACCCTGATAGGCAAGTGTGGAATCGCCATAACGGTCACACAAAACCACTTTTCCCTCTTCCAGACTGGGTATGATCAGTTCTTCAACCAATTGAGCCCGGGCAGCCAAAAAAAGCAATATTTCGGTGCGAGGGTGCAGTTCTGCGTTTTCCATGCGCACCAAAACCTCACGAATTTGATCGCCAATCTTTGTGCCACCAGGTTCTCGGGTGCGTACAACCTTGTACCCCAATGTTTCCAAAAACTCAGCCAAAGCTGGGAGCTGACTGCTTTTGCCACTGCCTTCCGGTCCTTCAAAGGTAATAAACATAGTTAATCCCGATAAATTCGCACATAACGGTTTGGGTCTTTCCCAAAAGAACGGGAAACCAAATGTGCTTGTTTTGCTACTTCATGCTGTTCGCGGCGTACCGGAGAAGGCATGGGGGAAAGATTTACAAATTTTTCACCAGCCTGGACCATCATGATGGCCTCTTCTGCCTGTTTGACCGCCTCGTCAGCAAGAGACAAACGGGCAGGGGATTCTTTGTGGGCAAATGAATCTGCCAAAAATTGCTCGATCTGAGCAACCGAGTTGGATTTGATCACAAAAATTGGGATACCTTGTTCTTCGGCTTCCACAATTGGCCTCAGCCTATCGCGGTAATAGCGTCTTTGGGTCAAGAGGATGTCCGCGTCGGCTAAATCTTTGACCACATAGGCTGCCACGCCCATACTTTTGATAGCCTGCAAAAGACGATTGCGGGCAACGCCAAAAGCAAAGATCCTTTTGCTGCCTTCCGGCGTCTGATCGTCAAAACTCTGGGTGTCGCGGGGGTTGATGAAACTGTCATAGCGCTCAGCATGCCCGGATGGTTGAAATTCTTTATGACCAGATGTGGCAAGAGTGCTGCCGCGGTCAAAAGGGCTTTTATCCATGCCGTTGCCGCGCTTCACAGCCTGGGAGACGGTGGGCATGTTGGGTTTTGTTTGTTTGAGAAAGTGCACCTTACCATATTCATCCCGAAAACGTTCTTCGGGCAGCGTGGGATAACCACGTAAAATCGAGTCGACCGCGGCGCCTACATCGCTATGAACTTTGACGCGTGTGCGGTCCTGGATTTCAACCAGGATGGTAAAAGTTGGGGGTGATCTGCGTTCCAGGACAGTTTTTTGCGTGCCCCGTCTGCGCGCTTCGTCATCCGAGAGCGTGACAGAGGATACCCCGCCAATC
>JAQVUC010000354.1 GCA_028699715.1 Anaerolineaceae bacterium
GTTATCTGTTGGTCAATAAAAAATTATCTGAAAAATTCTCCACCGAACGTTACATCGCAATTATTTATTCAGTCGCGGCTTTGATTCTGGCAGTGATCTATTTGCTCAACGAAACTCCTTTAAGAATGGAAGAACCCAACATGTATTTGTTGTTCCTTCTGATGGCACTTATCCCACAGACTTTGGGACACACATCTTTCAATCAGGCTTTGCGATACTTTCCTACCAGAACAGTTTCACTGGCACTCTTGTTTGAACCGGTGGGATCTTCCATTTTGGCAATTTTCCTGTTAAACGAAATACCGTCGGTCACAGAAATTGCCGGCGGTATTTTTATCCTGCTTGGATTGGTGTTTGCCCTGACAGGCAAGCCTAATGAGGCTTGACGCCTTCTCCCGCGCGAGCATCCAACCATTGAGTATATTTTTGTTTTTCCTCAACTGATAAACGGCTATACAGTAAGTTCATTTTTCGGAGCTCGGACGCCAAGGTTGATGAGAGCGCATCCGGGGACATCCGCCACCTCCAGTTGCCAGAGGTGGATCCAGGTAAGTTGAAGCGGCATTCTTCGCCCAAGCCCAGGAGATCTTGCAAGGGAGCCATAGCATACTTAGCGACCGATTGCCATACGGCTCTGATCATTGCCTTTGAAACTTCAGGGGCTTCTTCAAAATTCAAATAATCCTGGCAAAACTGCTGTTCAAACTCAGTGGCACTGTCATACCAACCGCGGGCGGTGTTGTTGTCGTGTGAGCCTGTGTAAGCGAAGCAGTGGACTGGGTAATGGTGTGGCAAGAAGTCATCTTCCGGATCGCCTGAAAAACCAAATTGTAGAATTTTCATACCCGGAAGGTTAAATCCATCACGTAGTTCTTCCACATCCTCAGTAATAACGCCAAGATCCTCAGCAATGATCGGTAGAGTTGGGAATTGTTTTTTCAATTCTGTGAAGAGCTCGATCGCAGGACCTTTGATCCATTCTCCCTCTATGGCAGTTGTATTTCCGTAAGGTATGTGCCAGGCTGCCGCGAAACCGCGGAAATGGTCAAGTCTGACCATGTCAACCAGTTCAAGGATGGCGCCCAGTCTTGATACCCACCATTTGAAGTTTGTTTTTTGATGGTATTCCCAATCGTAAAGCGGATTGCCCCACAATTGTCCGGTTGCTGAAAAATAATCTGGCGGTACTCCGGCCACAAACGTTGGATTGAGCCGCTCATCCAGGAGGAACAATTCCGGATTTGACCAAACATCTGAACTATCCAGTGCGATCACAAATGGCATGTCTCAGATGATCTCTATGCCCTTCTGCCTGGCATAGTTTTTCAATCTTGCCCACTGTCTGAAGAACAAAAATTGATTGAATTTATGCTTCTTGATTTTTTCTGCTAAGCGGTCCTGTGTTTGTTCAAGTGCTTCTTTCTCTCTCGTCTTCAAAGGTTCAGGCCAATCAAGCCAGGGATGCAGTTCCTGCTCTTCTTTGATGGCCATAAAGAGAGCAAAGTCATTTAACCAGTCTTTCTTTTCTTCACAAAAGTTTTCAAATTCTGATTTCAATTTTTCTGCTTGTTTCTCAGTGAAGGCTGTGAAGGCAATATTTAGTAAATCCGTTTTCCAATTGATGGCTGGTCCGTAATCAACTTCATTGATTGGAAATTCAGGTCGATTTTTGAGGTCTGGGCTTTTCAATAAGCCATCTTCCATCAAAAGGATCGGGCTGACGAGGTATGGATTTCCTGCAAAGGCTGAGAAACATTGGTAAGGAGAGTCCGCGTATCCGGTAGGACCCAAGGGCAATATCTGCCACATCTGGGTGCCGCTTTTACTTAAGAAATCGATCCAGCTGTAAGCCTCCGGACCAAGATCCCCGATACCATCTTTACCTGGCAGACTGGTTGGGTGGAGCAGTATTCCTGATTTTCTTTCTAATTCCATGGTCATAATTTACCTTTCAAGAAGGTTTATAAAGATTTGTACAGTTCCAGATACTTCGCGGCTGAGCTAGCCCAGGAAAAATCTGTGGTCATTGCGTTTTGCTGCATTTTTAGCCATTGGGCTTTATCGTCAAAGGTTTGCATGGCAAGTTCAAGGGCATTTATTAAGCCTTCAGTTGTTTTCTGTTGGTAAAGAAATCCTGTGGCCTTGCTTGGGTCTGTTGAAAAATCGACGATCGAATCTGCCAGGCCACCAGTTGCGGTAGCCACTGGCAAATTGCCGTAGCGCATGGCAAACATTTGCGATAACCCACAGGGTTCGTAACGGGATGGCATGATAAACATATCTCCGGAGGCATAAAGCACCCGGGCAATTACATCATCGTATTTGATGAAGCAAGCGACTCTATCAGGATATTTTTCCGCCAGTTGAACCGCCTGGGCTTCCAGATTCGGATTTCCTGTCCCAAGCAAAGCAAATTGCCATTTATGTCCGATAAGTTGGGGTAAAGCTTCCAGGATGGCGGGAACACCTTTTTGTTGGTCCAGCCGGCTGACAATGGTTAACAAGGGGGTAGTCTC
>JAQVUC010000355.1 GCA_028699715.1 Anaerolineaceae bacterium
ATATTTGTTTCTAATCTGTTACTGATAGCAACAGGTTTGTTGGTAGCAACAAGATTTTTAGCAACAGGCGAAATCATGTTACATAGAGATACACCCCGATACAAAGGGATATTCTCTGAGACATTTTAAAGCCAGAAAGGAAAACACCATGAGCAGCAGTATAGAAGTTCCAAAAATTTGTCAGGACTGCGGAAAGTCTTTCATCGCAAAGACAACCGTAACCAAATTTTGCAGCCACAAGTGCGCCTCCCGAAACTACAAGAAGCGTAAGCGAGAAGAAAAGGTTGAGGAGGTTGCCCCTATCGTGGTACAGAGAATTGAATACAATCAGGAACAGTTGAAGGACAAAGATTTTCTCAGTGTTGAGGAAACCTGCAAGCTCTTAGGTGCAAGTCGCATGACCATCTATCGGCAGATTAAAGCCGGAAACATTCATGCAGCGAAGATTGGCAGACGCACAATCATCAAGAGAACCGAAATCGATAAACTGTTTCAGATATGAAGGTAACACTAAGACAACGCAACCAGGGCGGTCAAACCAGCTTGTACCTCGACTACTACCATAAGGGCAAGCGGAAAACCGAATACCTGAAATTGTACCTCAACCCCAATGCCAAGACAAAGGAGGAAAAAGAGGTCAATAAAAAGACCATGCAATTAGCCGAAACCATTCGGGCGCAAAGGCAAATCGAAATCCAAAACGGTGTTTATGGCTTTCGGGATCAGGAGAAACAAAAAGGCAGCTTCCTTTCCTATGTGGAGCTATTGGCTAATCAGCGAGAAGACAGCCCAGGAAATCACGGCAACTGGACGAGCATGATTAAGCACCTCAAGGCTTTTTGCTCTTATGATATTTCATTCTCAGAAGTGGACAGGCAATTTGTTCAGGACTTCAAACTATTCCTTGACAAGAAAGCCATAGCCCACGGAAATCAGAAGCTATCCCAAAATTCCAAGTACTCCTATTTCAACAAGCTCAGAGCAGCCCTAAAACAAGCCGTGAAAGACGGCATCATTCCAACCAATCCTTCTGAAGGTGTTGAAGCATTCAAACAAGGCGAACCGGAAAGAGAGTTTTTGACACTGGAAGAATTGCAATCAGCAGTAAAGGCAGATTGTGAAATCCCTATCCTGAAAACGGCATTCATTTTTTCATGCCTTACAGGGCTTCGCTGGTCAGATATAAACAAGCTCGTTTGGTCAGAGGTACAGCATTCAAATGAAATGGGCTACTACATCCGATTCAGGCAGAAGAAAACCAAAGGAGCAGAAACCCTCCCCATATCAGAACAAGCCTTTGGCTTGCTCGGTGAGCGAGAAGATAAAGACGAGCGAGTTTTCAAAGGATTGAAATACTCAGCTTGGCACAACCTCAAATTGCAGCAATGGATGATGAAAGCCGGAATCTCCAAAACAATCACTTTCCATTGCGCCCGTCATACCTATGCCACATTGCAGCTTACAATGGGAACGGACATTTACACAGTATCAAAGCTCTTAGGCCATAGAGAATTGAAAACCACCCAAGTCTATGCGAAAATCATAGATGATAAGAAGAAAGAAGCAGCCAGTAAAATCAAACTCGACCTATGAGCAATCAAACCAAGATACTTGATGATATTCTAAACCAGGGGCTGCGCCCTTGGTTAGAAAAGAACAGCTTGGACGACAAGTTTGCTCCAAAGCTCCGTTCCCTGAAAGATACCTCCACGGATTACCCGTTCCGGTATGAAATCAACTTTCTAAGGCCATTCGACAACAAGACCAAATACTATTCAAAGCTGATTCTGAATACAGTCAAAGCGGACGTTGAAAGGCTCTACAATCTCATCAGTGAAGACGATACAGAAAACCTCATCCGCTATTGGCTTGATGACACGTTAAACAAGCGTTTAAAAACCCGTTTAAAGGATATTGGAAAGCTGATTAAAGAGAAGGATTTTCAATTGGCGTACATAGATCCAAAGAAGTCATCTATCGAGCTTGACCAGGCACACAAGGCAAACACCTATACCATCCAATTGCTAAAGCTCGCATACATGCAGCTTTACCTTGAAATCCAAGATGCTTTCAGCACTTGGATTGATGATAAGTTGGTGATAGAGGATTTTTTCACCCAGCTACTACTTGAGCCAGTACCCAATGAACAATTCTTGACTGAGATTCAAACCATCGAAATTGAAACAACAGAGAAACAAGTCAGGAAACAAACACCTCCACCTGCGGTAAATTCATTTCATTCATTTACTTACAAACAAATCAACACCAACCCCGAGAAGGTTTCTGATTTGTGCAGCAGCTTAAAGTTCAACAACCTGATAAGTCAAGATACCACCGTTCCAAATTTCAAGAGAGTATTCACCAACTCAGAAATCAAAACTCCTGTAGTGTGGACAGGCACAATCAGCGAACTATTCTATTTCATCAAACTCATTCACAATGACCTGAAATTGGTTGAGAACTTGAAGCAGAAACAATGGGAAGTTACCTGCCAATGCTTTGTTGATGTAG
>JAQVUC010000356.1 GCA_028699715.1 Anaerolineaceae bacterium
CCCAAAAACGCAGAATCAAAGACAGTGCTTACTGGTTCAGCGATGTAACAAAACGAAATGGTTTGCTGGTAGACTGAGTTTGAATCTTCCTCAGCGATGGAGAATCGATTACATGAAACCTAACTACGTTCCAACTCTTATTGGAGGTACTCTGCTTACACCCCCGCCCGCTCAAGCCACCGGGGGTTTTGTTAACCTGCTTGGGGAAACCTTTTATAGAATCCAAAACTATGATGCCATGCCGCCTTTTTTTATGAGCATCGTCAGCGGCGCTGATCACTGGCTGTTTGTTGCCTCAACGGGCGGCTTAAGCGCGGGGAGAGTGAATGCTGAACATGCGTTATTTCCGTACTACACCGAAGATAAACTCACCGAAAATTTCGAAAACACGGGTGTGAAAACGATCTTGCGCGTTAGGCGCGGAAGCCAAACATGGCTTTGGGAGCCATTTTCGATCCGGCAGGATGGACAATATGAAGTTGAACGCAATCTCTATAAAAACATCCCTGGAAACACGCTAATTTTTGAAGAAATCAATCATTCTCTTGAGCTGGTAATCCGATATGGCTGGCGCACAGGAGACCGCTTTGGTTTTATCAAAACAGTTTGGCTCAGCAATATCAGTCACTCAAAATCACCTTGTGATGTGGAAGTGTTGGATGGCTTTCAAAATATCCTCCCAGCCAATGTTAGTTCGTTAACCCAAAATATGTTCAGCTGCTTGTTGGATGCCTACAAACGCAGTGAATTAGATGAAGAGACAAACCTGGGCTTGTATTCCCTAAACTCTCGATTAACAGACCTGGCTGAACCAAGCGAATCGTTAGCTGCAAATGTGGTTTTTCAGGTAGGGCTGAAACCTCAACATGTGCTCCTCTCTTCCAAACAATTGACTAACTTCCGTTTTGGGGGAAGTATTGAAACAGAAACAGAAGTTCGGGGTGAACGCGGCGCGTATTTTGTTCACGCAAACCTGCATTTGGAAGCTGAACAAGTGGCCAGGTGGCACCTGATAGGAGATATAGATCAGGATCACGCTGCTCTGGCACGATTGCGAGACTTCCTAAAAGCCCCCTTGGAGGCAAAGCAAAAAGCCATTGAAGAGGACATTGACTTTAGCGCGTTTTACTTACATAAATATGTAACAAATGCTGATGGGATACAAGTTTCAGAACAAATCCATGCCAGCACGCACCATTTTTCCAACGTGCTTTTTAACGTTATGCGCGGCGGAATATTCTCCCAAAATTACTGGATTGAAAAATCTGATCTGCTTGATTATATTTCTACCCACCAACACAATCTTCCAGCTTCTCAGGCTGAGTTTTTTGCGGCTCTGCCAGACAGATTTAGTCTTGCAGAGATGCGTTCTTATGCTGCTGACCTGGAAGATGCTAATCTGCGGCGCCTGCTGAACACCTATTTACCGCTTACATTTAGCCGCCGACATGGGGACCCCAGCCGACCGTGGAATGCATTTTCAATCAATCTGAAAAAAGAAGACGGCTCTCAACGATTGGATTACGCGGGTAATTGGCGTGATATTTTTCAAAATTGGGAAGCGTTGGTTTACTCCTTCCCGCATTTTGTGGAATCCACTGTGGATACTTTCTTATGTGCCACCACGGCGGATGGCTATAACCCTTACCGCATAAGCCGTGCTGGTATAGATTGGGAAATACCGGAAGAGGGCAATCCCTGGGCGAATATTGGTTACTGGAGCGATCATCAGATCATTTATTTACTAAAACTGATGGAAGCCAGTGACCGCTTTCATCCAGGAGAGCTGCGTGAGCGCCTGAATACACCGGCTCTGAGTTACGCGAATGTGCCTTATTGCATTAAACCCTATCAGGAATTGCTGAAAGATCCTTATAACACGATCGTGTTTGATCACTCGCTTCATGAAAAGGTTGAAAAACTGACCCATCAGTACGGTAGTGACGGGCGTCTGCTGTTTGCCTCGGATGGCAGCATGGTGCACGCATCGCTCACTGAAAAGCTGCTCACGCTTATGCTGGCTAAGTTGGTCAACTTCGTCCCTGAAGGCGGGATTTGGATGAATACGCAACGCCCTGAATGGAACGATGCCAATAACGCTTTGGTGGGGTATGGTCTTTCTGTAGTTACGCTGGGTTACCTGCGTCGTTTCGTGGCGTTTTTTAGCCACCTGATTAAGGATGAAAAGAGCGAGTTTTCCCTTCACAGTGAAGTAGCTGATTTACTTAATACAATCGCAGCAGTTTTACAGAATTTCCATGACAATTTGAGGGGTGGATTCACTCCAGATGTGCGCCGACAGATGATGGATGAACTCGGAGAGGCCGGCAGCAAGTATCGTTCGGCGATTTACGAGCATGGATTCAGCGGAACAAGGAGCCAGGTACCCGCCGATGAGCTAAAAGCGTTTTTGCTTACAACGCAAGAGTATTTAGAGCATAGTTTGCGTGCCAACCGGCGGACAGACGCGCTTTATCATTCGTATAATCTATTGCGGCTTGAACCTGGC
>JAQVUC010000019.1 GCA_028699715.1 Anaerolineaceae bacterium
GTTCACAACCGGGCTCAGCAGCCAGGGTGTTTTGGGCGTCCAAAAGACCTCATCCGCAATTGTCGGGATCAACTCATCCCCTTCAGTGGCTACCGCTATCACCGTACCATTCCGGGCTTTGGCCTGCTCGATTTGGCTGATCATCTTGTCATACCAAAGATCCTGAGTAGCGATGACAACCACCGGCAAGTCTTTATCCACCAATGCGATTGGTCCATGTTTCATTTCACCAGCTGGATAGCCTTCAGCATGTTTATAGGAAATTTCTTTAAGTTTTAGGGCTCCCTCATACGCGATCGGCATATTGATGCCCCGCCCCAGGTAAAGAGCGCCTTTCATACCTTTGTAGAGAGCCGCAATCTGTTTAATTGATTTCTCCTGAGCCAGAGTTTCCTCAACCAGCGAGGGCATCTTCAAGAGATCCTTGACCAACTCAAGTCGTTTCTCTTCAGTTAGCGTGCCGCGCAAATCGGCCAGGTATACTGCCAGCATGTATAAATCTAGAATCGGTGCCGTAAAAGCTTTGGTCGAAGCCACACCAATTTCCGGTCCTACTTGCATGGAGATGCTCCCATCAGCAATCCGCATGGCCTGCGAACCAATGGCGTTGACAATTGACCACAATTCAGCTCCTTTGCTACGTGCTTCTTCCATAGCGGCCAGTGTGTCCGCTGTTTCCCCTGATTGGGAAATAGCTAAGACTATTGTCCCCGCTTCTAAAATCGGATCACAATAACGAAATTCCGAGGCTATCATCACCTCAGTTGGAATTCGGCAAATGTGTTCGATCAAATATTTTCCCACCATGCCCGCGTAAGCGGCCGTTCCGCAGGCGGTGATGTAAATCTTCTTGATTTCTTTGGCTCTCTGTTCCGTCAGGTTCAGGCCCGGCAAAACAATGCGATAATCATCAAAATCAACCCTACCGCTTAAAGTATCAGATAAGGCTCTAACCTGTTCATGGATCTCTTTCTGCATAAAGTGACGGTATTTACCTTTTTCAGCTGAAATCGGATCCCATGGAATGGTTTCAGGTTTTGTGTCTACTTTTTTGCCCGCCAGATCTTGAATTTCATACCCGTTTTGTCTCACAACAGCTATCTGACCGGATTCAAGGAAAAGCATTTTGCGGGTGTAATTAACGATGGCCGGCACATCGCTGGCGATGAACATCTCATTTTCGCCAACTCCAATAGCTACCCCGCCGGCATTGCCCAAACGCGCAGCAATCAATTTGTCAGGTTCGACAGTTGACATAACAACCAGTCCATGCGCTCCCCGGATCATTCCCAGTGTTCTTTGGAAAGCAGTGAATAGGTCTTCGGTATCGTTGTAAAACCCTTCAATCAGATGCGCGATAGTTTCTGTATCGGTATCTGACTTGAATTCGACCCCTTCGGCAATCAATTCTTCGCGGAGAGAAAGGTAGTTTTCCACAATTCCGTTATGAACGATCACGATCCTGCCGGCCATGCCCAGATGAGGGTGAGCGTTTTGCTCATTTGGCACACCATGGGTTGCCCAACGAGTGTGTCCGATTCCAATACTCCCCTTCACAGGGTTTTGGGCGACAAGTTTTTCCAAATTGTCGATTTTTCCAGCCACCCTGCGGATTTCTATTTTTCCGTCTTCAATTATGGCAACTCCAGCTGAATCGTAACCCCGATACTCCAGCTTCTTTAAACCATCAATGACGATAGGCGTAGCGTCCTGCTCGCCGATATATGCAACAATTCCACACATCAGTGCTCCTTTTGTTTCCTTTTTTTTTCTTGGAAAAAGGGGGACCCTGGAGGCATCCGCCGATCTTTCGATTTTCCCAGCCTAAACTGGTTAATCTTCTCTTGCGAGAAGAAACCTCCCACCTCGTCACTCGTGGTTTACGAGCCTGGCGCTAAGTTTCCCAAGTGAGTTTGATTATACCTTATTCGCTGCAAGGGGTATGCTGTAGTGATCGCACAACTCGATGTAATCCGCTTCGGTGTCGATATCTCTCGCCATCCACTCATCCAACCAGGGCAAAAGAGTATGCGGACACTCCCCAATGATCTTCCTTCCGCCTTCGTTTCCCTTTAATTTCTGAAACAAAGGAAAACATTCAGCAGGAAAATAAACAGGGTTGGCTCTGCGATCGTTGACGTATGGGACGGTAACTTTGTTTGTGCGAAGTCCAAACTCAGCAACACTGGCAATGAAATGGACTGAAAGATGAGGTTGATCACAGAGTAAAAAAAGCGCGCCTTCCACCTTTTCCTGGATGCTGGCCAAGCCTTTTTTTACGGACGAACTTTGGCCAATTTCCCAATCTGGATTGATGACGATGCGCGTTTCTTGATCAAGGACACTGTCCTGGATCAATTGAGCATTGGCTCCCAATACCAGGATCACAGGTGATAGGCCTGCCAAATGAGCCTTTTCAATCACTGTATTGACCAGATTTTTGTCATGCCAGGGCAGTAATTGCTTAACTTTGCCAAACCTGGTGGAAGAACCTGCGGCAAGCACAATGCCTGCAACTTTTTTTGAGTTCAAATCGATTACTCAAATTCCCAAAAGTCTACTGCTTGTGAAGGCAGCTTACCCAAGCCACGCAGAACATTTTCGCTGGTGAGTGGAAAATGGTGGAAGCGAACACCCGTAGCCTGGTAGACAGCTTCAACTACGCCAGGGGCAAAGGGCAAATAGGGCATCTCGCCCATACCTTTCGCACCAAAGGGTCCAATCACGTCAGCTTCTTCCAGGATCACACTTTGGTTAACATCCGGGATATCCATCACAGTGGGTATCAAATAGGTGGACATACGATCAGTCAGGGCTTTAGCGTCTTTCTTTTTCCAATTTTCCATCAAGGTATAGCCAACTGCCTGAACCACACACCCTTCGATTTGACCTACTACCAATTGTGGATTGACGGCTTTGCCCACGTCATCCACCGTGATGACCTTCTTCAGGTGAACTTCACCCGTGCGGGTGTTGACATCCACTAAAAAAGCCTGGGCAACATAACCATAGGCAAAATTAGGGTTGCAATGCCCGTCTACTGGATCCATTGAGTTGGTTTTGGGCGGCCGGTAAACAAAAGAGCCAATAGCTGGACGATTTTCTTGCGCCCATTTCTCAAGCGCTTGTTTGGCCGCGCCGATGATGGAATTGCCAGCCATAAAAGTCATTCTGGAGGCAGAAACACTTCCGGAATCGAGTGATGTGGAGGTGTCGGAATAAATCGTTTGGACTTTCTCCAACGGCAATCCCAGCGCGTCAGCCGCCATTTGTTTGAAAACGGTGTGAGCTCCCTGACCCACTTCCGCACCGGCGTGATAAAGTTTGGCGCTTTCGATTTCACCTTTCCCTTCCAGCACAATGGTTGCTCCACAATTTTCAGGGGCTCCATAGGAAAAACCAACATTTTTGTATCCGCAAGAGAATCCCCAGGCTGACTTGATATTGGGATCTTCAGACTGAGGAACTTGGGGGGCTTTCCAACCCTCTTCCGTATTTTTCCATCCAGCTTCCTGGGCGCATCGTTCAACCACAGGTCGGATGGTTACACCTTCAGGCAGAGCCGATCCCATAGAAAGGATCGATCCTTCCTTGAACAAATTCTTCATCCTCAATTCAACTGGGTCCAGCTGCAAAGCTTCAGCCAGTTTGCTGATTTGCATCTCCGCCATAAAAGCTGCCTGCGGTCCGCCAAAACCACGGAAAGCTCCGCCGGGGATATCGTTGGTATAAACTGCGTATGAATCAGTGGCAACATTGGGAATTTCATAAGGTCCAGTTGCCAAAAGGGTTGCGTTACCCAGCACCTTGGTAGACGTGTAACAATAAGCGCCACCATTTGCCCAGATTTCACACTGCGCCGCCAGGATCTTACCTTCTTTGTTCGCTCCCCATTTGGCTTTCATGCTATAAGCATGACGTTTATGGTGCCCAATGATTGATTCTTCCCTGCTCCAAACAATTTTTACAGGCCGATCGATGCCCTTCTCATGCAAGCGCATGACTGCGAGCCCCAGCACGATTTGGATCGTCATATCTTCGCGACCGCCAAAAGCGCCGCCAATGGCAGGGTAAATTACCCGCACTTTTTCTATGGGCAGCCCTAAAGCATGCGCGGTTTGTTGTTGATCTTTGTGAGCCCACTGTCCCGCCACTATGATGGTGATGCGCTCCAGCTCATCCATGAAGGCTACACCTGCTTCAGGTTGTAAATAGACATGCTCCTGAACTGGAGTTTGATACTCGCCTTCAACGATCACGTCGCACTCAGCAAAAGCCTTCTCAACATCACCAAGCCTGACAACGTTATGATGGAAAATATTGGAATCAAGGCCTGGATGTAAAATGGTTGCGCCTTCTTTTAAGGCATCACCAAGCGTTTTTACAATAGGCATGTCTTCATATTCAACTTTTATCAATGAAAGCGCTTTTTCGGCTATTTCTTCGGTTTCAGCCACAACCAGGGCAACCTGATCAGCTTCAAATCGGACTACATCAGCCCCTTCTTTATCCGAACCCGGTCCACAAAGCACCGGCTGGTCGTACATGGAGAGACCGTATTCGTTCACAGGCACATCTTTGGCCGTTAAGACCAACAAGACTCCATCCAAGGCTTCTGCAGCCGAGGTGTCAATCGACAGAACGCGCGCGTGAACACGTCCGGAATAAAGCAGTTTCATGCAAAGTTCATCGGAAAAGGAAAAATCACCCGGATACTTTGCTTCGCCAGTTACCTTGGCGTAAGCGTCAATACGTTTTGTTGGTTTTCCAACTTCTTCCATTATTCACCTCTGCTTGCTCGAAAAGCCGCTTCAATGGCTTCCACAATCTTGTAGTAACCTGTGCAGCGGCAAAGATTGCCTGAGATGCCATCTTTGATGTCGCGTTCTGTCAGTTCAGGTTTTTCTTCGATCAATTTTGCTGCAGCCATAACGAACCCGGGCGTGCAATAACCGCACTGCACGGCTCCGTGATTGATAAATTCTTGCTGGATCGGATGAAGTTCACCATTTGTTGTCAGGCCTTCAATAGTTACAATAGATGCCCTATGAGCCCTCGGAGCTGGAACCAAACAGCTAACCACCGCCTGTCCATCCAGGTACAAAGTGCAGGCTCCACACTCACCCTCTTCACAACCAACCTTGGTTCCAGTAAAACCTACGCGCTCCCCAACTAAATTCAAGAGGGTATCATTAAACGGACCACTAAGTTCGTACTTCTCACCATTGATCGAGGTCATCAGGTGTTCCTGATCCCAATCTTCAGAAGCAACCGGAGACCACTCACTCCCTTTGCTCAACGTAATTGGTTTGTCCGGAACTTTCAGATCCTGTTTGTTTTCCAAGATTTCAAGCAGCGCGTCCTCTACCAAAACTTGCATCATGTAAGATCGGTAGTCTGCACCGCCCCTGATATCGCTGATGGGTTTGATTTCTCCGGCCGCAAGCTCTGAAGCAGTTTTGGCAACTTCACTGTTGAGCTTTTTTCCTCGCAAATAACTTTCGGCAGCCTGGGAGTGGATGATGGTTGGGGCAACGGATCCCATCGTCACAGCTGAATTCAGGATTACTCCATCAACAAGTTCCAGCAAAACACAGCAATTCAGTACTGAAATGGCCTGGGTTTTGCGCAGCGCTTGCTTATTGAAACTGCCTTTTTGGCATTCTTTCAGCGGTCTGAAGACGATTTCTTTGACGAACTCGTCCGATTTCAATACTGTCTTGCGAACTCCAAGATAAAACTCGTTCAGTCTTACAGTTCTTTCGCCAGCGGCAGAAACAAGCACTAAAGCAGCATCCATGGCCATCAACGGTGTGATGGTGTCATTCGCCGGTGAAGCCGTAACCAGATTGCCGACCACTGTAGCCCGGTTTCGCAGTTGGGGTGTAGCCACTTTGTAACACGCCTGGTACAGAGGAGAGGCGTATTTGCGTAGCATGTCAGATTTCAGCACATCGTTGTGAGTGACCATGGCCTGGATGTGGATCAGTCCTTCTTCGTCCTGGTATATTGCGTCCAGGTCCCGCACACGCGAAATGTCGATGACGGTCTCAAGCTTTGGCCACTTACCATTGCGAATTTCAACCATTAAGTCGGTCCCACCCGCTATGATTTTGGTTTGCTCGCCGCTGACAGCTAAGATTTCCAACAGCTGGTCAACTGTTTCTGGCATCTGGTATTTTTTCCACATACGATCCTCTGCAATCCTTAATTTGCTGTATTCCTGACTTGAATAATTTGCGCCATTATGCTGACAGCGATTTCGTCTGGAGTTTCAGCTCCAATATCCAAACCAATTGGAGATTTGATTTGATTGATTTTGTCTTCAGAAACACCCACTTGCAACAATCCTTTTTTCGTCGCATCCCAACGTTTCTTTGACCCTATCAAGCCAATGTAAGCAGGTTGAACTTCAAGGAGAGAGGGTACACCTTCAATATCTACATCACTTCCCCTGCTGACTCCAACTACATAAATTTGGTTATTAATTGGCAATTGAGTCGCTATTTCAGATATTGGCGAAGAAACAAGTTCGACACCTTCCGGGAACTCGTCTGGTTCTAACAAATCTTCCCTGTCATCTGCAACAATCACCCAGAAATTTAACTGCCTGCCGAATTTGGCCACAGAACGACCTACATGTCCGGCCCCAAGGATCAACAAAATTGGTTGGCCTACTTGCGGTTCAATGTAAATAGTTAAATCACCTCCGCAGACCCCAACCGAATCCGGATCGTTTGCGTTAAGTGTGTAATAAAGAAGCTGTGGTCTACCATCCCCAAGTGCTTGAACGGCTGTTTTGATTGTTTCCGCTTCTGCCTGACCACCACCGACTGTTCCAAAGATTGACCCATCCTGGTACACGAGCATTTTGCTCCCAGCATGTCTTGGGACAGCTCCGTTAGTGCCAATCACAATGCACAGACAAACGGGGATATGTTTTCGTTTCGTTTCAAGTAATTTTTCAAATATTTCGGTCATCAGGCCTCTAATAGAGAAAGTAATATCGGTAGTAACTGCTTCTTTCGAGATACCACTCCGGGAGCCAAAAGCGTCCCGTCCGGTAGCGGCTCATAGGGTAGCTCGTCCAGGACCGGTGGCGCGTCAACAAATATCAATCGGCTGGAGCCTTCAACAACATCGGTCACCATCAGACCGGCAAAATCCAGACCATTTTCTTTCTTCAAGCCTTCAAGAGCTTCCCGTAAAGCATCCACATAATCGCTGATCTGGTACAAATCAGTTGTCTCAACCTGAGCCACCGCAAACTTTAGGCCACCATTTTCATAGCTTTTCATATCAGCCCGGACGATCGTTTCAGGATCTTGGGTCAAGAGTCCAGCGCCGGCTTCTAAAATGCGTTCACCCCAACTTTGAAGATTATCATTTTCCAGGGGTGAACCAGGCACAAAAGCCCAGCGGGCTAATACTTCTGCGATGGCTTTATCCCGTGGGGTTGTGGTTGGAGAGGTCAATATCAGGGTGTCAGAAAGCAAACCCGCCAGTAACAATCCGGCTATGTCTGGAGGCGCGCTCAGACCTGATTCTGAAATCTGTTCCGCCACCAAACTGGAGGTGCTGCCCACAATATCCACGGTAAATTTAATCGGAGCGTTTGTTGGTTGATTCCCAAGCCGATGATGATCGAGAATTTCCAGCAATTCACTTTCTTCCAACGAGGCAATGGATTGTTGCGGTTCGTTATGATCCACCAAAATCACCTTGATTCTGGGCGGATTGACAATATCCCGCTGTCTTGCTATGCCCAAATAGCGATGGTTTTCATCTACCACCCAATATTCATTGTATTCTTGCCGTAACAAGCGGTGAATCACATCTTTGATCCTGGTCTGGGGTTGGAATTTGGGAATATTTGTGGTTGCTGCTTCTTTACACTGGATTTCCAGCATCTCAGAGATGGTCATATCCCGGAATTTTGGATGGGGACCAATAATTTTGCGCAAAAAATCAAACAGGCTGCCGCCAGTCACCATACCATAAGGTGTCCCATCCGTATTTACCACCGGAGCGATCCCACCGGTTCTGGAAAGGATGGTCCAGGCCTCATTCAAGGATTTCTCTGGTGTGACAACATCATACCTGCGCATCACCGAATCAAACCTGGGGCTTGCATCGGTCAGCAGAAGTGGAGCGTCAATTTCGAGCGTGTTTAAAATAAACGCCGTTTGCATATTGACCGCTCCAGCCCGGCTGGCGACAGTTGGCAAACCATCTCTTTCAGCCAGAAGCCAGGCATAACCAATAGCCGATGCGATTGAATCGCTATCCGGGTTTATGTGACCAGTCACATAAATTTTGTCTGATGATTTACGCTGATATGTGCCTTTTTCCATTAAATTATCACTTCTTTCTCAATGCACGCCAAATTTTTTCCGGAGTCACGGGGTTCTCTAAGATATTCACGCCACAGGCGTCCAAAACAGCATTACCAATCGCCGGAGCAGCTCCATCAAGCGGGATCTCAGCCACAGCCTTGGCACCGAATGGACCGGTTTCTTCGTAAGTTTGCACGAATATGGCTTTAATATTGGGCATTTCATCTGATCTGAAGATGTGGTAATCCACCAGGTTTGATTCCCTGGGAATGCCTTTTTCATCATAGACCATTTCTTCGCTAACCCCATAGCCCAAGGCTTGCGCCACGCCTCCCTCGATTTGACCAGAAGCTGTGATCGGATTGATGATGACTCCCGAGTCAACTGCCATGATCAGGTCTTCAACTGTCACCTGACCGGTCTCAATATCAACCAGAACGGTCGCGAACTGGGCCGCGAACGGCGGAGGAGAGTTTGGAGCAACGTATGAAGCGCTGCCCATGATCTGTTCCTGTTCGCGCCAATGCAGCGAATCCAAGGCGATTTCAGCCAGGCTGACCCGCTCCCCATTGGGAGCAATGGCGTGATTGTCTTTAAGTTGTATTTGCTCTGCAGTATATTCGTTGCCTTTGTCGGCAAAAATCATCAGGGCACGCTTCTTGATCTTCATGGCTACTTCTTCTGCCGCACGCTTTACAGCGGTCCCGGAAATATAGGTTGTCGAAGAAGCGTAAGCACCAACATCAAATGGCGTTGTGTCAGTATCCGATGACGTGACGATCACATCCTCTACCCTTACGCCCAGGACTTCTGCCGCAATTTGTGCCAAAACAGTATCACTGCCGGTCCCTAAATCTGTCGCGCCAACCATCAGGTTGAAACTACCATCATCATTGATTTTGATGTGCGCGCCGCCCATGTCCAGGTAAGGAATGGCGGTACCTTGCATAACCGTTGCCACACCAATGCCTCTGCGCAAGTGTGGTTTACCGGGCACTATGTGCCAGGCCTCGTTGCCAAACTTCTCATCCCAGCCAATGGCAGCCTTGCCTTCGCGGGCGCACTGCTCCAAGCCAACTGTGTGGATGATCTCTGGCACCGGTTCACGGCCTTCATTCCAGGCTGTGCTAAAGGGTTGATATTCTCCCGGTCTCAAGGCATTCTTCAAACGAAACTCAATCGGGTCCATACCCAATGCCCGGGCAATCTGTTCAAAATGCCTGTCCAAAGGCCAATATCCTTGGGGGACGCCATACCCCCGGTACGCGCCCGAAGGAGGTGTGTTTGTGTAGACAATATCCGCGTAAAAACGAATATTTGGTTTTTGGCGATATTCACCATCCCCAACGTACAAACCCATCGATTTCTGCCCGGTGTTTCCGGTAACAGTCAGGGCGTGACATCCATAAGCACCGGTATCTGAGAGAGCGCACATCTCGTTAGCAGTCATCGTGCCGTCGTTTTTCACGCCTGTTTTCATATGAATGCGCATCGGATGCCTGGATCGGGAAGCAATAAATTCTTCCTCTCTTGTCATTTCATACAACACAGGTCTGCCGGTTGCAATGGTCAGGTGAGCTGCGACATCCTCGATCAGCACCTCCTGCTTGTTACCAAAGCCACCGCCAATACGGGGTTTGATGACCCGGATGCGTTTGACAGGCAAACCGATCACTGGCGCGATCATCCTGCGGACATGGAAAGGCA
>JAQVUC010000020.1 GCA_028699715.1 Anaerolineaceae bacterium
AACGCGCTGCCTGAACTTGACTTTGCCCAAGTAGATCCCTCAACCGAATTGTTCGGCAAGAAACTTTCTTACCCGATTCTCATTTCGTCCATGACCGGTGGATCTGGAAAGACGAAACATTTCAACAAGCTCTTTGCCCGGACGGCAGCGGAATTCGGCATCGCCATGGGAGTTGGTTCCCAAAGAGCTGCTATTGTTCATCCTGAGCTTGAAGATACTTACAAGATCGTTCGCAAAGAGGCTCCAAACGCCTTGCTCTTCGCCAACCTGGGGGTTGTTCAATTGAACAAAGGCTTCGGTCTTTCAGAATGCCAAAAAGCGGTCGACATGCTACAGGCTGATGGTCTTTACCTACACCTCAATTCTCTCCAGGAAATCCTGCAACCAGAAGGTGATAGAGATTTCAGCGGATTGCTCGAAAAAATTGAACATGTCATCAAGGGCCTATCTGTTCCGGTCCTGGTCAAAGAAGTTGGTTGCGGAATAAGTCAGGAAACGGCAAAACAATTGATCGATATCGGAGTAAAAGGAATCGATGTGGCGGGAGCCGGCGGCACCTCCTGGGCGGCCGTGGAAATGCATCGGGTCAAAGGTCCTGTCAGAGCAAAGGTATGTCAAACCTTTATTGACTGGGGCATCCCAACTGTTGATGCGTTGAAATCGATTACATCGATCGAAGACCTTCCAGTGTTAATTTCTTCGGGTGGTTTGAGAAACGGGATTGACATTGCCAAATCAATCGCTTTAGGGGCTGATCTGGCTGGTTTTGCCATGAAATTTATCAAAGCGGCAGACCTGGGTGAAAGAATTCTGCATGACACGATCAGGCAACTTGTGCTTGAATTGAAGACCACGATGTTAACTACAGGCGCCAAAACTCTTTCTGAGTTGAAAAACAAAATTGAGAACTGAATTGATTGGATCTATTGTGGATGTTTCTGAGAAATTAAAGCATGAATTTGAAAATTTTTTTAAGCTAGTTGTTACTGAAAATTGCCCCGAAAGCTTTCCTGGACTCAAAGAAATGGTCTCTTATCATTTTGGTTGGGATGGCTCCTCGCCGATCCCTAGCAAACGCCTGCGGCCAACGTTTCTGCTGCTGACTTACGCGAGCTTGACTGGTGCTTACCAGGACGCTTTTTTGGCAGCTTCAGCCATGGAAGTGCTTCACAATTACACTCTGATTCATGATGATATCGAGGACCAGGGAGAAGAGCGCCACGGTCATCCAGCCTTATGGAAAGTTTATGGCATCCCCTTAGCGATCAACGTAGGTGATTACCTTTCAAGTCTTAGTCAATGTTTGATCGGGAATTTGCCTTCATCCTACACGTTTGAAATTCAAAAGAAAGCTATACAGACCTTTCAGAAAGCTGCCTTGGAAGTCATCCAGGGGCAGCAACTTGACATCAGTTATGAAGATCTCAATGAAATTAATATTTCTGAATATCTGGAGATGATCAGGCTAAAAACCGCCCGGTTGTTTGCGGGGTCATTCAGTCTCGCAGCCATATTGGCTGGATACGAAGAAGAGCTGGTGGACAAATTGGAGTCTATCGGCGAGAAATTAGGCCTGGGTTTCCAAATCCAGGATGACTATCTTGGTATTTGGGGGCAGCAGCTCATTACCGGGAAATCCGTCAGCACGGATTTGCTGACAAGGAAGAAAACCTACCCTTCTCTGGTTGGTTTGGGCGCGTCAAATTCTTTCAGAAACCTATGGCAGAAAACCAATCAATTCGCAGAATCCGATTTGCTCGAGATGAAAAAGGTATTGGAAGATTGTGGAGCAAAAAGAGACAGCCTGGAAAAAGCGCTGGGCTATTTTGTCGAGGCTCAAACCATGTTGAACGGAGTCTTAGCCACAGAAAACACCTTCAGTCAAGCGTTATTGGGATTATTGACCACCATGTTCTCCCCAACTCTAGTCGCTTTTTCTGAATGACCTTTCATAAACCAGCTGGCCGTGATCAATCCTAATCCAATCCAATAATAAGGCAAGCCAAAAGTATCCAGGCTAAAGCCTTCAATAATCATTGCAATAATAATTAATTTTCCAATCAAGCCCATGGCATGAATGAGGGGTTGAGTAGCAGTTTTTTCAATTTCGACCGCGTCTCTCCAATGAACAACTAACCAGGAAATGAACAGCGCAAAACCGATGATGCCTGTTTCAGAAAGCAATCTGACCCACAAATTCTTGGCATTGGGAATAAAATTTTGTGTGAACAAAGCTTTGTTGATCTCAGGCAGTCTTGAACCAAAATCAGGGACTGTGGCAGGGAAATGATATCCAGGTAGACCAAGCCCTGCCCCGAATAGTGGGAACATTTGATACACATGAAAGGCGGCTAACCAATAAATAATCCGTTCCGCGAAACCTAAGCGGCTCGCCCAGCCCAGAAATCCAAATTGCCTGAACCTCTCAATATCGAATAAATTTTCCATTCGTGGGTCAATTTTGGTCAGGATGACTCCGGCTATCAAGAGAACTCCTACCAAAGCAAGCGCAAGCAGAGTCCAGATACCGGTCTTGAAAAGGAATTTTTTGGCTGAAGTATAGGATGCGTCCTTACTGCTTCTTTTTTCCGAAAGCGACTCGATCCATTTATTGGCAAATCTGAAAACCACATAGGCGGCTGAAATGATAAATGTGATCCAGCCGATCCGGGAAAAGCTGATAAATAAGGTGATTACTCCCAACAGGAGCAAAACGTCTTCAATCATGATTTTTTTGAAGATCTTGAAAGGGAAAATGCTCTGCCTGCTAACACTCAGCCCCAACCAGAGGGGAATATAGATCATGTTGAGCTGGTGGGCCAACCATGACGGCTCAAGCGCAAAGCCAGTAGCTCTCTGTTCATACAATTTGCCATTGGCAGATACCAAGCTTTGCACTGCCTGAAGCCAGGTGGGAAATTTTTCCACCATCAGCCAGCTGCCAAACTGGATCCAGGAATAGAGAATCAGAATGATTCCACCAATGCTGATCCATAGAATGGTTTTCTGTAACTTTTTGACGTCTTTGATCACAAAAATGGTAACCAAATAAAAACAAATACCAAAAGCGATTGTGACAAAAAACTCCGCTGCATTTCTCAACCAGGGAATATCTCTAAAGCTTGGAATTGGACGGTAAAAAGCGATCAATGTAGAAATAACCCCAAACAGTATAAATAAAAACAGAGGTTTCAGTTGGTGAGGCAGTCCCTTTTTATTCTTTAGAAAAGACGGGATCCACCACAGCAAGAAAATGATAATTACAGGAATAAAAGATAGTGGAGCTACTAAAGTTTCGCCGAAAAGTTTTGATAAAAAAGGAAAGCTTGTTACGGGTAAGAATAGAAGCAGTAAATACCACGACAGATCAAGAAGTGTTGACCCCAAAGCCATTAAGCCCTCACAGACTTCTTGGAGACAGGCATCTCTTGAAGAATAAAAGAAAAAACCAGACCTATCAGGGCTCCTGCCAGGATCAGATTGGCTCGTTTGCCCTGAACCGGTTCCTGGGGTTCTGAGGCTAATTGATATTGGCTGATTTGGATTTCTTTGGTCAGACCAAGCGCTTTGGGAGTTTCCTGTTTGATGCTTTGTTGAGCTGTTGATATTAATTCGTCGAGTTTTTGGAAATCTAAACTCTTACATAAATTGCTCTCTTTGAAAGCGTCAGTATCTTTGCATTTTTCAATTAAAGCCAGCGTTTCTTTGGCTTCTGAGACTAAAAGGGCGTGGTCATAAGCTTCTGAAAGATGAGTAAAAGCCGAAATCACCCATGTGTTGGCGATCCTTGTGGCAATTTCAGGGTCGGTATCTCTGACCAATATCAGAGTGGACATCAGGCGGCGTTCGATGGTGCTGATCTTTTTAAGCTGCGCCAAATCCAGTGGGTTTCCTACAGAATTTTCTGATTCAAGCACTTCATCAACGATGGGTTTACTGTACATCAATTCACCGATGATGCCCAATTGGGAATCGATCATGATTTCCGTGACATTGCCCCCCTGGACAATATTGAAATTTGTTATTAAAACCGATTCCGCTTCGTAGACAGGCTTAATAAACAGGCTGATCACAAACCCAAGTAAAGCAAAACCAAGCATGAGCAGGACTGTTAGCAAATATTGATTTTTTCTCATTTGCAGAAAAGCGGGAACAAAATATCTTTCAGAATCAATTCTCTCAGTATCAGCCATAGTTGTTGGACCTCCCGTCTATTTTAACACCTCCCATTGCTTAGGACAAATAACATAAATTCTCAATGCGTTGGTAAAATGAAGCTATGAATTCATTTTGCCTGACCAATTCTCTGATCAAAGTCAATGACAAGCTTGGTGAATGTCCGGTTTGGAATGATGAAACCCAAAAACTTTTTTGGACTGATATTGACCGGGGTGTGATCCACAAGTATGATACCAAAAGAAATCGACTCAAATCCTATAATATTGGCAAAAAAATTGGTTGTTTAGCCCTCAAGAAGGATGGCGGTTTGGTTTTGGCAACTGAAACAGGCTTTAGTGAATGGAATACGAACGTAGGCCTCAAACCCGAATTTCTGAGGGTATATGAGCCACCCAGCCCGGTCATGTTCAACGACGGTTTGGTGGACCTCCATGGAAACCTTTGGGTTGGGACGAAGGGACCTAAAAATCAGGCAAAACTTTTTATCCTTGATAAGGACAAAAAGCTTCATATTAAGCTCGAAGATCTCACCATTTCAAATGGCATCGATTGGAGCCTTGACAATCGGGTCTTTTATCACACCGACTCTGGTGAAAGAACCATTTTCAAATACGATTTCGATCCGCAAACGCTCGAACTTAGCAACAAGAATGTTTTCTACATCCCTGAAGAGGGCACTCCCGATGGTTTGACAATCGATAGTCAGGATAATCTCTGGTTCGCAATTTGGGACGGTTGGAAAGTCGTTCAGCTCTCGCCGGATGGCCAATTAATGACTGAAATTGAGCTGCCTGTTCAACGCCCAACCTCAGTAATTCTGGGAGGCCAGGATCTGAAAACCTTGTTCATCACATCTGCTTCAGTAGACCTGCCGGAAGCCACGCTCTATGGTGAACAACCGATGGCTGGTGATCTATTTGCTGTGCAAGTGACGATTCCAGGCAAAAAAGCAAATCGAATGCTTTAGCTACGCGCAATACCGCTTGTTTTAAAGTATTTACCTCAAATATTCCCGGTTTTATCAAATCTCAGCCGTTCATGAGTATCTAAAATTCGTTTTCGCATGCGCAAATTGACAGGAGTCACCTCAAGCAAATCGTCCGGTCCGAGATACTCAATCATCTCATCCAAACTCATTCTTCTTGGTGGATCAAGCCTTTCTTCTAAATCTCTTATCGACTGGCGCATGTTCGTCAGGTGTTTGCGTTTGGTGACGTTGACGGCAATATCCTGTGCCTTGGGTGTTTCTCCAACAATCATGCCCTCATAAACTTCCTCACCAGGGCTGATGAAAAGCATCCCTCTTTGTTCAGCGTTTTTTAACCCGAATGTTGTCGCTACGCCGCTTTCGATGGCGATGATTGAACTGCTGTTGCGATTGACGATTTCGCCTTCCAAAACCTGGTCCCCAATGTAGAAACTGTTTAAGATGCCCTTCCCATGGGTCGCGTTCAAAAAACGATATCGGAAGCCCAGCAAGCCTCTGGTTGGGATCGTAAATGTAAGATGAACTGTACCGTCAGGATTGTTGTGCATGTTGGACATCTGACCTTTCCGTTGTCCTAACATTTCAACAACAGCCCCCACGTATTCGTTGTGTACGTCAATGTGGACTTCTTCGTAAGGCTCAAGTTTTACACCATCTTCCCCTTCAATCACAATCGCCTCAGGGCGGCTGACTTGAAATTCGTAGCCTTCTCTGCGCATTGTTTCAATCAGAATACTTAGATGCAGTTCACCCCGACCAGCGACCATAAAGACATCTTTTTGTTCAGTTACTTCAACCCGTAAAGAAATGTTTTTTCGCAATTCGTCATTTAATCGCTCAAGTATTTTTCTTGAAGTACTCCACTTGCCTTCTCTGCCGGTCAATGGAGAAGTGTTGACACCAAAGGTCATTTTGACGGTGGGTTGCTGAACCAGAATTGTTGGAAGTGCCACTGGATATAAGGGTGAGGTCAAAGTTTCCCCAATCTGGATGTCCTTCAAGCCTCCTATTGTTACAATATCACCCGCTTCAGCCCTGTCAGAAGCTTTCATCTCCAAACCCTGATAGGTAAAAAGATATTTTGCCTGTATTTTTTCCTGGCTGCCATCCCGCATCAATCTCAAAATCTGGTCTCCTGGTTCCACGTTCCCGGAATAAATCCTTCCGGTGGCAGTAACTCCACTGTATTCGTCATAACCAAGGTTGGTCACCAACATCTGAAATTCGTTTTCAGTGTTCACTACCGGTCCGGGGACGTTGTTCAAGATGCATTCAAACAAAGGCAGCAGATTGTTTTCCAACGCTGGAGTGGTTCCGGATTTTCCTTGCAGACCTTCGGCGTAAATAATGGGGAAATCCAGGATCTCATTGTCCGCTCCAAGTTCAACAAAAAGATCAAAAGTGGCATTAAGTGTCTCTTCAATATCGATATCCTTTCGATCAAGTTTATTGATGACTACGATGGTTTTAATATTCTTCTTGATAGCCTGTTTCAGCACGAACCTTGTTTGGGGTTTCGGTCCTTCGGCAGCGTCGACCAAGAGCAAAACGCCATCCACCATATTCATAATGCGTTCAACTTCGCCGCCAAAATCGGCGTGACCTGGGGTATCAACAATATTTAGCTTGACCAGATTTCCCGTTGAAGGGTCAGGAAGAGTTATCGAAGCATTTTTTGCCAGAATTGTGATGCCTCTCTCGCGTTCCAGATCGTTGGAATCCATAACCCGATCCATGATTTTCTGGTTTTCGCGGAAAACTTTGGCTTGTCTTAACATTGAATCGATCAAGGTGGTTTTTCCATGATCGACATGAGCAATAATAGCAATATTACGTATATCAGTTCTAATTTTTTGCATTTTTCTCCACAAACTACATAAAAAAAACCCGGTTGCCCGGGTTCTACTCAATTCCTAACACGTCCCAAAAATATGGGGGTGGATCGACCGGTTCATCACTTATTTCGACAGCATTCTTTAATTTTTCTAAGACGGTATCAAAGGCTGACTCATCATTGACATGTACGTCAAAAACAGCCTGCCCCTTTGTGATCTTGTCTCCAATTTTTGCCCTTACCATAATGCCGACCGCGGGATCGATCTGATCGCCCTTTTTAGCCCGACCAGCGCCAATCACAACCGAACTTTCACCCACCTCTTTTGCGTCGACGACACTCACCCAACCATCTTTCTCAGCAACAACTGTGAAAACAAAGCTGGCCTGAGGTAATTTTTCAGGTTGGTCGATAAATGAAACGTCACCATGTTGAATGATCACAAGCTCTCTGAATTTTTCCCAGGCGCTGCCATCATCGATAGCTTTTTGCGCCATTTGCCGGGCTGAATCCAAAGAATCTGTTTTGTTACCAAGCAAGAGCATGTAAGCCGACAGATCAACGCAGTGCACATGGAAATCTTCCGGACCCTGTCCGTGAAGCATTTCGATGGCCTCTTTCAATTCGAGGGCATTACCGACTGCAACGCCAAGGGGTTGATCCATTTGTGAAAGCAAGGCAATGACTCGCCGACCGCTCAATTTTCCAATGGAGACCATTACTTCAGCTAAAGCGCGGGCTTCTTCCAGCGTTTTCATAAATGCACCGCGGCCAACTTTTACGTCCAAAGCAATTGCGTCTGCACCTGCCGCTATTTTCTTACTCATTACCGATGAAGCGATGAGAGGGATCGACTGCACAGTCCCTGTTACGTCTCTGAGTGAGTACAGTTTTCCATCTGCCGGCGCCAAATCTGCGCTCTGACCAGTCAATACTATTCCGTGGTTTTTCAACTGATCAATGAATTCTTCTGTGGTGAGGTCGGTTTTAAACCCAGGGATGGATTCCAATTTGTCAATGGTTCCCCCGCTAAAGCCGAGACCCCTGCCAGACATCTTACCAACAGGTAAGCCGCAAGCTGCCACGATTGGAGCTACCACCAGGGTGGTTTTATCGCCAACTCCACCAGTGGAGTGCTTGTCAACCACGTTGCCACCAAACTCACTTAAATCCAGCTGGTCACCAGATGCGGCCATAGCCAAAGTTAAATCGGTGATTTCCTGGTCTGTCATGCCATTCAAAAGAACAGCCATAGCCCAGGCAGCCATCTGGTAATCAGGGATTTCCCCGGAGGTAAAGTTTTCAATAAGAAAATGAAATTCTTCTGAACTAAGTTCTTCTTTATCCCTTGTTTTAGTGATGATATCGACGGCTCTCATGGTATTACTCGAAATTCTTAGTCGTTTGGATAGATGAATATTTTTCTATGCGGATCTTCGCCAACGGATTCAGTATAAACATCGTCTCGTTTGCGAAGTTCGATGTGAATAATCCTGCGTTCGTTTGCGGGCATCGGTTCCAAAGTTTGTTTTCTACCTGTTGATACCACCTGGTCGGCCATGCGGCGGGCAAGTTTCTGCAGCTCGTTTTCCCTGCGGGACCGATAATTTTGGATATCAACCTGCAACGGGATCCAGCGGCTGAATTTGTGGCTGATCATCAGGCTCAATAAGTATTGAATTGAATTTAAGGTTTCTGCCCGTCTTCCAATCAAAAAACTCAGGTCATCGCCTTCAATATCGATAGCGTAATAATCCCGGTCATCTTCTTCAGAAAGCACGTGGGTCACTGTCACGGCTGTGTCAGTATCCATCAAACCAAGCAGTTTTTTAGTGGTTTGCTGTATCGTGAGTTTGATTTGCTCAGGATCCGTCTCAGTGGAAAGTTGACTTTGCTCGTCATCTTCAACTTCGATCTCATCCTCAAAATCCAAATCTTCTTCGTAATCTTGCAATTCATCCTGCTCAGATTCTTCTTCAATCACAAGTGGAGCTTGTGTTGCTGAAACAGGTACTGCCTGATTATCAGAAGCTGAGAGGACAGTCAATTTAATTCTGGATTGCCTTGAAGCAAAACGGAACAAATTCCGCTTACCCTCATCCAAAATTTCAATCGCAACATCTTTTCGTTCCAGACCTAATTGATCCAAACCTTTTTCGATTGCCTCTTCCACAGTTGGGGCAATGACTTCAAGGGTCATTCTTTCGTTCATTATTACCTTCCCTTTATCTTTTTCTCTTAGGTCTCTGTCGTTTAACTGCCGCCCGTGCGGAGGGTTTAGCTGTTTTTATTGTCTCAACTTCCGGTTCTTCTTCCTCATCATCTTCCCAATCCGCTTCAATTACGGTTCATTTGGCAGGTGTCAATTCTTTCTTGGGAAGCCAAGGGAAGATATTGGACCAATCTGTCCGTCCCATAGCACCATACTGTACAACAGTAGTGATGTTGCTGATTAAGAAGTAAAGCGCTAAACCAGCTGAGAACTGAAAAGCCATCCAGCCCATCAACAAGGGCATGGTCATTGTCATGCTATTGGACATGGCAGCCGCTTGACTATCTCCCTGTGTGGGCGGTTGCATAACTTTTGATTGGATGAAGGTCGTAGCCACAACCAGGATTGCTAAAACTGGAATGGCGAATTGACCAATCATCAAACGCTCTGGTTGTCCTAAATCCATCCAAAGGAACCGGTTTTGAATCGGCAAAATCTTGTTGACATCAAGAAACGGGTAGACAATTCTTTCCAGTTTCACGAGTTCCAATGGTGTTGATGCCATAACCCGCATGATGCCTTGGTAAAGACCCAGAATGACCGGAAATTGGATCAGAGTTGGCAGACAGGAGCCAAAGGGGCTGATCCCTTTCTCTTTGTAAATTTTCATTTGCTCCTGAGCAAATTTTTCTTTATCATCTTTATATTTAGCCGCCATCTTTTTGTATTGAGGATCGTTTTGAAGATCCTGCATGGCTTGTGATGACTTTATTTGTTTATTTGTCAAAGGAAAAGTTATCAGTTTGAT
>JAQVUC010000021.1 GCA_028699715.1 Anaerolineaceae bacterium
AACGCGGACTGGTTATTGGGAGGCTTTGACCTGGCCCTGGATGCTTTGGATAACATCCCGGACCGCTTGCTTTTAGAAGAAGCTGCCTCTCGGCAGGGAATCCCTCTGGTCCATGCCGCTCTTTCAGGCTGGCGCGGTCGCCTGGCTGTGATTTATCCCGGCGAATCTGTGCTTCAAACGCTCTATGGCGGAACAGCTGAGCTGCATGGAGAAGAGGAAGAGCAGGGCACGCTGGCTTTCACAGCTGGGGCCTTGGCATCGCTGCAGGCGGCCGAGGCGGCTAAGGTTTTGCTCGGAAAATCTGTCTTGCGAGGGCAGATCCTGGAAGTAGACCTGCTCAGCCTCAGTTTCACGCTGCTGAAAGTGCTCTAAAATTTTCACCTTATCCTAAAAACACCTATTTTCCAACAAAACCTAAGCTTTTTGCCGAAGGTCAGCCTTGATGTACAGCTAGCGGACACTCTATAATTGACCATGTTACAATTTCTTTCTGACAGAGAAAATGAAAGGATACTATGACTGAAAAAGAACAATTCAAACTCACTTATGGTACTATGCACAACCCACCTCAAGAAATGCACGATCGCTTTGACGAGGCACTGAAAGCCCTCAAGGCCAACCCGGGCAAAGAATATCCGATGATCATTAACGGGCAGGAACGCTATGCGAAAGAAAAGCATAAAGCGTATTCTCCCATCAACACTTCCTGGCACCTGGCAACCTTCCAAAAAGGCACTGCCAAAGACGCGGCTGACGCTGTCGCGGCTGCCAAAGCGGCTTTCCCAGCCTGGCGGGCAATCCCCTGGCAGGAGCGCGTGGCCCTGATGCGCAAGTTTGCAGACCGCATCAACGAACGCTTGTATGAAATTGGCGCGGCTGTCAGTCTTGAAGTCGGTAAAAATAGAATGGAAGCCCTGGGTGATGTGGCTGAAACCGCAGACCTGATCCTCTGGGGCTGCAAGATGATGGAAGAAAACCATGGATACGTCAGAGCCATGGGCGACGATCCGGTTGATGGTTTTATTTCCAAAAACCAGTCTGTTCTCAAACCTTATGGTGTTTGGGTAGTCATTTCTCCCTTCAATTTCCCCACAGCCTTGTCTGGTGGACCTGCTGGAAATGCCCTTGTGGCAGGCAACACCGTGGTTATGAAACCGGCATCGGATGTCAGCTGGGGCGCTGCCTTGCTTGTGGATTGCGCCCGTGAAGTTGGCGTTCCAGACGGCGTGCTCAACTTCGTCACCGGACCAGGGTCCAGCCTTGGTAATGCTTTGACCGATAACCCTGACGTGGCAGGTATCACCTTTACTGGATCGATGGAAGTCGGCATGAGTATATTCCGCAAATTTGCCGCCCGGGATTATGTTCATCCCACCATTTTGGAAATGGGCGGTAAGAATCCAACCGTTATTTCGAAACATGCTGATTTGGAAGACGCGGCTGTTGGCTGCGTGCGCTCAGCCTTTGGCTTGCAAGGGCAGAAATGTTCCGCTCTCTCCCGCATTTTCATTGAGGAGGAACTTTACGAACCCTTCATTCGCCGGGTGGTTGAACTGACCAATAACCTTTCCATTGGCGATCCAACGCTGCGCGAGAATTGGATGGGCCCTGTCATCAATCGCAATGCCTACGAAGATTACAAAAAATTCACCAACGAGTTGTATGAGAACGGTACGATCCTGACAGGTGGCAAATACTTGAAAGAAAACGGCTTGGATGAAGGTTACTTCTGTGCCCCCACTGTGGTTGTTGATGTGCCTTTGGATCATTATCTCTGGAAAACAGAAATGTTCCTGCCCATCGTTATGATCGCTCCGATCAAGAACCTGGAAGAAGGCATCAAACTTGCCAATGATGTCGATTACGGCTTGACCTCAGGTTTCTTTGGGACTGAAGAGGAATGCGAGTGGTTCCTGGATCATACCGAAGCCGGCACAACCTATGTCAACCGCCCGCTGGGCAGCACAACTGGTGCCTGGCCAGGATTCCAACCCTTTGGGGGATGGAAGGGCTCTGGTTCCACCGGCAAAAACGGCGGTGGTTTTTACTACCTGCCTTTGTATATGCACGAACAATCCCAAACCAGGGTTAAACGCGGCTGATTTGCCCGTTAAAGCAAAGTAAAATAAAACCAGGTTGATTTAGGACCTGGTTTTATTATCGATATTTTTGGAGGCAGATGATTCGAAAAGCAGGATCTTTGTTGATGTGGATAGGATGGATATCCCTGGGGTGGTTGATCTTTAGTTTGGTCAGCGACAAACCCGCTTCGCCCGTGGCCATCATTGGGGTCTTTGCCTTGGGTTTGGGCTATGTTCTTACTCGCAGACGCTCAACCCGGGTGGACCAGGCCAACGCAAGCACACTGCCTTCTCAACGCAGGCAGCGCAAGGAACATAAATCCTGGATCACGAAAATCGACGGTGAGTAACCAGATCGGATTGGAAGAAAACTATGGAAAACAAGAAAATCGAAATATTAAGCACCATCTCGCTCACCGAAGAGCAAATCAAAAAAATTCAGTCGGTCGATGAAGCCATCAGGCTGGACGTGAACCGAGCCAAAGATGCGGCCAAACTTCCGGATGAGACCTGGAACAAAACAGAGATCTTGTTGACTTCCGGTAATTATTTACCAACCCGGGAAAAAGTCCCCAATTTGCGTTGGATCCACAACTCCTATGCCGGTGTGGACACCATCATCGAAGACCCGCTGTTGAAAGCTGAAGGAATTGTTACAACCAGTTCCAGCGGCGTGATGATCAGCCAGATGGGTGAATACATCATCATGGCTTTGCTGATGCTGGGGCATAAAATGCCGCGCATGATCAAGGCTCAAAAGCAGAAACAATGGATCGAAGAACGCTATCAGACCTTGCAACCCAAAGAACTGCGGGGCAGCACGGTGGGGATCGTTGGCTACGGTTCAATTGGCCGTGAAGTCGCCAGGCAGCTATACCCGTATGGCACCACCGTTTTGGCTGCCAAACGCGATGTCATGCATCCGGAAGACAAAGGCTACACCCCGGAAGGTTTGGGCGATCCCAAAGGCAACTACTTCCACCGCCTTTATCCGATCGAAGCTTTGCAAGGTATGCTCAAAGATTGTGACTTTGTGGTCATCACGCTCCCGCAGACAGCGGAAACCGAAAATCTATTCAACAAGGAAATGTTCAATGCCATGAAGCCGGGTTCTTACCTGGTAAATGTTTCCAGAGGTCCACTGGTGAATGAGCCGGCTTTGATCGAAGCCCTCTCATCAGGCCATCTGGGAGGGGCGGTTTTGGATGTATTCCATGAAGAACCGCTGCCTTCCATTAGCCCGCTTTGGGAGCAGCCCAACCTGATCATCACCCCCCACATATCGGCATTTTCACCTAAAATGATGGACCAGGTCGTAGATCTGTTCGTGGAAAACCTTAAACGCTATCTTAAAGGTGAAAAACTTTATAACCAGGTCGATGTAGAACAAGGTTATTGAGCTTTCCATGGATCTTTTCGACCACACACTAAACGAAGAACTGCAATCCCAGGCACCGCTGGCCGCGCGAATGCGCCCCAAAACAGTGGATGAGATTGTCGGGCAGCAGCACATCATCGGTAAAGGAACGCTGTTACGCCGGGCGATCGAAGCCGACCGCCTTTTCAGTTCCATCATCTTGTACGGACCGCCGGGAACCGGCAAAACCACCATCGCCCAGGTCATCGCCAACACGACCAACGCTCATTTCGTGACCCTGAGCGCTGTTTTGGCTGGGGTGGCGGACCTGCGCACTGCCATTCAGGAAGCGACCGATCGAAGAAAATATCATAAGACCCGCACAATTCTGTTCATTGATGAGATCCATCGTTGGAATAAGGCACAGCAGGACGCGCTGCTGCCAAAAGTAGAAAACGGGCTGATCACACTGATTGGCGCTACCACCCAAAATCCTTACTTTGATGTGATCAAAGCTTTGGTCAGTCGCTCGCGCATCTTTGAGCTTAAACCATTAAGCCAGGAAGATATCCTGACCTTATTGCAACGAGCTCTGACTGATGAGGAAAACGGCTACGGTTTGCGCCAGATCCAGGTTGAGGCGGAGGCCTTGAACCACCTGGCTGATATCTCGGGTGGTGACGCGCGCAACGCCTTGAACGCCTTGGAGCTGGCGGTGGAAACCACACTGCCAAAAGAGGACGGCGTCACCTATATCACCTTGGATATAGCGCAGGAGTCGATCCAACGGCGGGCAGTTTTGTATGACAAAACTGACGACCAGCACTACGATACTATCTCAGCTTTTATTAAATCAGTGCGGGGCAGCGACCCGGATGCCGCCCTGTATTGGCTGATGAAAATGATTTACGCTGGCGAAGACCCGCGCTTCATCCTGCGCAGGCTGATCATCCTGGCCAGTGAGGATATTGGTCTGGCTGATCCGAGGGCGATTTTGGTTGCCAACGCCGCCGCGCAAAATTTTGAGTACATCGGCTTGCCCGAAGGACTTTACCCTATCGCCGAAGCGACCTTGTATCTGGCCACCGCGCCAAAAAGCAATTCGGTTGGAGCTTATTTTGAAGCCCTGAAAGAAATTGAAACCAACGGTGCCAAGCCAGTTCCGATCCACCTGATGGACCCAAGCCGGGACGCCAAGGGCTTTGGGCACGGACAGGGCTATGACTACCCCCATAACCATGAAGGTCATTGGACGCCCCAGCAATATCTGCCAGACGGGCTGGAAGGCCGCCAGTTTTATCATCCCTCTTCTATTGGCTACGAAGTTGAAATCGCTGAACGGCTGAAACGCTGGCGAGAGGAACAAGCCCGGGCCCTTGGAAAACCCAGCAGCGAGGACAGCAAGACTAACCAATAAATTCTTCTTAAATCCAATTTTCGTTACTGTTTTTCAGCAGGACACCCCCTTGTTTCGTGTTGAGCGGTCCAAGTTACACAATAATGAGTAGATAAATTTTGGAAAACCGCCCCAGGCCTTCCGGCGAGTAGCAGAAAAACTATTATTGCCACGAAAAAAGATTAAATAGGCCTATTATTTTTGGATTCCACCATCTTTTTGTTTATAATGTAAATGACAATTTTTCCACTATGCTTGTGATACTGAGAAGACGGGAACAAAGCTTTTGTCTTCTACGTCTGTCCTGGATCACTGATAAATCGTTTTAGCAGTCCTGCAAGAGGAAAAAAACTTCACGCTAACCCAGTCTTTTGGTTTTCAGGCTTTTGTATTTGAGATTATGCCAATGGTTCCGACCCGTTTTCATAAAAGTAAGCATTTGATTGTTTTTCTCAGTCTGCTGGGTCTGTTCCTGAATGGTGCCGGCAGCCCTGGCCACTGGCAATTGCGCAACGGAAAGATAATCCCATTTGACCTCCAGGAGACATCAGGCGCACAAGTTGTAGAGAAGCCGAAACTGGCTGGGGATCTGGATGGGGATGGCGACAGTGAATGCCTGAGCCTGTCAGGTGAGAGCGCGCAAATCACTGATTGTTCTTCGGCAACCCTCTGGGAGAGCCCTGAAGGATGGCGTGTGAGTGAAGCGCAAATAGCAGACGTTACCCATGATGGCAAGAATGATGTTGTGCTCCTTGTCTGGCGTCCTTTCAGACCCTGGCCGGCAGACCGTTTTATGCCCTATGGGGGGCGTATTGCAAACCATCAGAACCAAGAAGGGCAAAGCTGCCAGCTGATTCTGATAGGCTGGCAGAAAGGGGAGTATCGTGAAATATGGGCTGGCTCAGCCCTGGCAAAGCCAATCTCGAATGTACTGGTTGCAGACCTGGATGCTGATGGCCTGCTCGAACTGGCCGCTTTGGAAAGTGACTACGACGCATATCAAAAGGGAGGACAACTGACCATTTGGCGCTGGATTGGATTTGGTTTTTCTTTATTGGATCGTTCTGAGGGTCGCTGGGAGCGGCTGGCCATCATGGGGGATGGTGTTCATCATTGGTTATTTAGCCGATAAGGAGAGTGTAAAATGCGAAAGAATCGATTTCAAAACCTGTTTATCTTGAGCTGCGTGGCTGTTTTGCTGGTCTCATGTACCATCACCATAAGTCCCATGCCGGCAGATACTGAGCAACCTCCAGAAGCGACATTGCCGCCTACTGAGCCTGTTGCTCCTGAACCCACAAGTCCCCAGGTGGAGACAGAAATACCCGGGGATGTGGTCGTCTTGCCCGCTGATGAGGTTTACGGTGCCACGTTTGCCAGTTATCAGCAGGCTCAGGTCTCTTTGCCTCAAAGCTATCCGGGCGGCTATTCCCTGCCGATTTCCCTTAGCGAGGTGGAGAATATGGACGAAATAAATTTAAGTCCTGATCAACTGGCTTTGCTGGCCCAGAATGGCTTTGTTGTCCAGGCTCCTGATAATTCTCCCAGCAAGCTGCTTTCGGAGTTCTACCAGGGCTATGAAAGCACGCGGTATGGAGACATTCCAGCCTTCATCACCACCGATTCCGTATTTCATGTCTATCACCTGGTGTTCGACAAAATGCTCCGTGATTTGGAACGTGAAATGTTCATTCCCATGCTGCGGGAATTGACATCAGCCTTGATCGCGGCCACTAAAGCACAGTACGACCAGGTGGCGGGGACCTCACTGGAAGAAGCGGCGCTGCGGAACCTGGCGTTTTTCAGTGTGGCCGGGTCGCTGTTGCAAAGCGGTGATCCAATTCCCGATGAGGCCCGGGAACTGGTTGAAGCCGAACTGGCTTTGATCATGTCAACATCGGGGGTTGAGTACTCTCCTATCTTTAACTACGAGGGTCAGCCCGCGGATATGGCCTACATTGAGGACTACTCCCAATACATCCCGCGCGGGCACTATACCCTTGGGCCTGAGCTTGAAATGTATTTCCGCGCCATGATGTGGTACGGACGCATGAATTACCGCCTCAAGGACCGCATGGAGGTTCAGCGCGCGCTTTTGATCACAAAAGCCCTGCGTGAGACCACCACAGCGTCCGGTGCTTCCGCGCTGATGCTTTGGCAAAACATCTACGACCCGACTGTTTTCATCGTAGGCAAGGCGGATGACCTGGGAGTACACGAATTTGGGGTTGTCTCGGATGCGATTTTTGGTGCTGCTCCGGAACTGGCCTTGTTTGCTGATGAAACCTTACTCACTTCATTCATTGAAACGGCACGCTTGTTGCCTCCGCCCCAGGTCAACTCCATGTGGGTCTGGATCTGGCAGGACCAGGACGATGTGACCCAGGGTTTCCGCTTCATGGGGCAGCGCTTTACGCTGGACCAGTATGTTTTTGGTCAGGTAATGTGGCGAAAAGTTGGCACAATGGAGAAACCGCGGGACTTGCCCAAGGCTTTGGATTTCTTCGCCGCGCAAGGCTCTCAGCTGGCACTGGATCTCCTCTATGAGATGGGCGAAAATGATTATTTGAATTATGAAACTCAGATGGCAAAGGTCACCCAGGAGGTCGCTACGCTTGAGCTGGATTCATGGACGCAAAACCTGTATTGGTCCTGGCTCTATGCTCTTAAGCCTGTCTTTGAACCCAAGGATGAGACTTACCCGGCTTTTATGCAGACCGAGGCCTGGGCTCGAAAGGATCTTCACACCGCGCTCAGTTCGTGGACCGAACTGAAACATGACACGATTCTCTACGCTAAACAAGTGATGGCGGAAATGGGTGGCGGACCGGGTGACCCACCACCTCATGGTTATGTGGAGCCCAACCCTGAAGCTTACGCCCGCCTGTTGGCTTTGGCGGAGATGACATACCAGGGTTTGGAAGATCGCGGGCTGTTGGGGCAGAATACCATGGTCAATCTGAACAATCTAATTGCCGAACTTCAATTCCTCCTGGATATTTCCCAGAGGCATTTGGCTGGGGAAATGATCACAGACGATGACTACTGGCATATCAAATATTACGGCGGATGGCTTGAGTCGATGACCATTGCAGCGGCTGACCCCGCGGGTGATGGGTATTCCGCAAACCTGGAGGATCAAAAATCCGCCCTGGTAGCCGATGTTGCCACTGGTATAGAGCGGGTGTTGGAGGAAGGTGTTGGCTATCCAACAAATATTTACGTTGTTTTACCGGATGAACCTTATCGGGTTGGAATTGGCGTGGTTTATACCTACTACGAATTTATCGTTCCCCCCGCTGAGCGGATGACAGACGAAACCTGGCAAGCTTTGCTCGAATCCGGGCAGGCTCCCCCGCAACCGGAATGGACCCAGGCCTTCATTTCCGATTAAGACTGAGAAACCTTGCTATTGGAGGAGTGATTTTACTTTCACTCCTCCAGGCAGGCTGTCTACCAGAGCCGCCTCTGACGATTACCCTTGGCGGTGATATCATCCTGGGGCGAGATGGGCAGACCATATTTACGGGAAACCCCTGGGGGAACATTGCGCCCGCCGATTCAACAGCAGAGGGCGGTCAGAATTGGTTTTTGGTCAATCTCGAGTCCCCGCTTGCCAGTCTGGTGGAGGCAAAAAGCGTAAGCGCTGAAGGTTACAACCTCTGCGCTCCTTCTGAAACGGCCAAAATCCTGAAAATGGGCGGCGTGGATCTGGTATCCACAGCCAACAACCATCAGGGTGATTGCAACCAGAGCCTTGACCCTTTCCGGGCGGTCGAGGGACTCTCGCTTGTCTCTGAGGCTCAGCCATTTTTTCTGGAAAGTCCTGATGGCACCATCGCGGTTATTGCGGTTGATGCGGTTTCAAAACCATTGGACATGACATCCCTCCTGGACCGTGTGGCAGAACTTCAAGCGAAATCCGACCTGGTGATTGTTTCGCTACATTGGGGTGCGGAATATGCTGGGGAACCCACCTCTTTGCAGCGGGAGCAGGCCAAGCAGCTTGCTAATGCCGGGGTGAATGTCTTATGGGGGCATCATCCGCATGTGCTCCAGCCTGCGGAGTGGATCGTCTCAGAAAATGGAGAACATCGCATGCTGGCTCTTTTCAGCCTGGGTAACTTGCTGACAGACCAGACCATGACCTATGAGACGCGTCACTCAGCCCTGGTTCAAGTTTATTTCCAGGGAGGGGAAATTAACCAACTAAGCTTTCAGCCCCTGGTCCTGCTGCAAAAAGAGGGTGAATTATCACTGGCTCATCCGGATGAAGAGGCAGTAAAGCGCATCAGTGAGCGTTTGGGCTGGACAGAACTCAGCCAATCTTTACCGTAGAAAATCAAGCTGTCCATTGATAACAAGAACCCCGACTCGTTCTCAAAATAAAAGCCGCGCCTTCCCAGGTTTGAGAAAAGCGCGGCGTGTTTATCTTCTACAAAAAGTTAGTTTACTTTGACATCGTCCGGGTAGTCTGCCAGGGCGGTATCGATGCGCTGCATGACCTCATCGGTCAGCATGGGGACAACATCCAAAGCCTTGAAGTTTTCTTCAATTTGGCTTAATTTGCTGGCGCCGGTGATGACCGTGCTGACGTTGGGGTTTTTAAGCACCCAGGCCAGGGACATTTGCGGCAAGCTGACGCCTAAATCATCAGCGATTTGGGCCAGGTTCTCAACCGCTTGCACGCGCTTGGGGTCTGAGAACATTTCTTTCAGCCATTCGTAGCCAGGCAGGCTGGCGCGACTGCCCTCGGGGAAATTGCCGCCGCGATACTTGCCGGTCAGCATACCGGATTTCAGGGGGCTCCAGGTGGTTGTGCCGAGACCCAGTTTGCGATAAAGGACATCGTATTCCTGTTCAAAGCGGGTACGGTGGAGCAGGTTGTATTCGGGCTGTTCCATGCTTGGGCCGATCAGGTGATGCTTTTTGGCGATTTTTGCTGCTTTGAGGATAGATTCAGCCGGCCATTCAGAGGTGCCCCAATAAAAGGCTTTTCCTTGATTAATGACATGGTTGAAAGCGCGTACAGTTTCCTCAATGGG
>JAQVUC010000022.1 GCA_028699715.1 Anaerolineaceae bacterium
TAGCAAATTTCAATCCACGCCCCCCGCGTGGGGAGCGACCATAGCGGTCGTTGCCGTCGCGCTTGGCCGATTTATTTCAATCCACGCCCCCCGCGTGGGGAGCGACAGCAAAGACATCCAAAAGAATGCTCTGCAATATGGTCATATTACACAAACAATTGAAAATTGTCAATTTTCATATGCCGTTTTTCTTTTTTCAAGGTTCGCGGAAGGCAAAAGCCGCCGTTTTTTGCGTGCGAACCTCCCGAGCTGTGGCTGTGTGCTGCAAGTTCGCACTGGGCACAAGAAGGATAAGCGACATATCAAGCAAGAGCCTTCGAGAACCGGAAACTGCCTAAACCATCAGCAAGCCTTCCGGCGGATAGCTTTCCTTGGCACCGATATGTTCTATCCGGCTTTGATAGTTGTTACCCAGGTTGTAGAAACGCAGCGAATCACACTGTGTGTTGATGAGTTGCTCCAGCTCATGCTTCAGCAGCCGGAATTGCGCCGCATCCAAAAGGCATTCAAAGACAGAATTTTGCACCCGTTGGCCATAATCCTCACAGCGCTTGGCTACTCGGCGCAGCCTGGTGCGGCCTGCCGCATCCGCAGTGTTTACGTCATAGGTGATGAGCACCAGCATGGCAATACCTCATTTCCACAAAAAGGGCGGGTAGCTGTCATAATCCCCCCGCAGCGTACGGGAAAGCAGGAGCGCCTGCACATGGGGCAATAGCCCCCAGGTAATTTTCTCATTCAGGAAGGGGTGGGTCAGGGGCTCCTGCTTGCGCTCCTGCCATGCGCTCAGAAAAGCCTTTCGCCCCACATCATCCATCAGGCAGGTGTTGTTCTCCTTAAAAGTGAAGTGCTTGGGTTGAATGACCCGATTGTTGATGAGCGTCAGCACAAAGCGGTCGGCGCGCACAGCGCGCAGCTCCTCCATCAGGTCAAGGGCCAGGGAGCGGCGGCCCGGGCGTGCCCGGTGCAGAAAGCCAACATAGGGATCCAGGCCAACCGCGGAAAGGGCGGAGGCGCAGTCCAGCGCCAGCAAGGTGTAGGCAAAGGAGAGCAGGGCGTTTACCGGGTCCCGGGGTGGCCTGCGGCTGCGCTGGGTGAAGGAAAATACCTCCCGCCCCTGAAGGATCAGTTCGTCCAGCACGCCAAAGTAGCACAACGCCGCCTTGCCTTCCAGGCCCCGCAGCGCTTCCAGGTTGCTTTCCTCAGCGATGAGGGGAAGAGCGGCTGCCAGCGTCCGGGAGGCGTTTTGCAGTCCCGGCTGATCCACCCGCTGAGGATGATCCCGCAGGGCCCGCTCCAGAACGGAGCGGCAGTTGTAGACTTTTCCCACCAGCATATGGCGTGCAATCTGGCAAGAGGCGCTTTCATCCTCCGCGATGCGGTATTGCTGCATCCGTAACAGCACGTTGCCCTGGGTTTCGCCATATACCGATGCCAGATACCGCCCGCGCTGCGTGAAAAAGCTAATGCCGATGTTGCGCTGTGCGCAGGCACCCATGAGTTGGGGGCTGGCCCCAGCGTAGTTGAAACAGGAGATGCTCTCCAGGGTATGCAGGGGAAAGCGCGCGGTTTGCTCCCCCTCACGCTGAATAACCACGTTTTCGCCATCCAGGCGCAAATAACTGTCCTCACTGAGGACATAGAGGGTGTTCAGCAGGTGTTTCAGGGCGGGTTCACCTCCTCAATGGCCTGGCGTACATAGCTGGCCGCCCCGCTGCCCTGGAGCATCTTGGGAAGGCATACATCAATCAAAGAGCAGCTTTTGCATCCAGCCTTTCGCTTCACCCGGGGCGTATAACCGCGGGCAAAGTACTCGTTCATTTCCTCGGCCATATGTAGGACCCGCTCCCGCAACGGTTCGTCAAAGGCGATCACCTCCCGCCGCCTGGTGCTGTGGTAGAAGACGGCACCAACGGGGATGGCACATAACAGCATTTCCTCCAGGCAGATCGCCTGGCAGCACAGCTGCAGGGCGTCCGCCTCCGTGCCAATGCCCCGCATTCCGTGCTTGTATTCAATGGGCATCGGGCGCCATAGCCCCTCTTTCCCTTTCAGGGAGATGCCTTGCGGGTCGCGGCGGAACTCCACCACATCACAGGTCCCTTGCAGCCGCAGGGTGTGGGAAATCACCCGCATTCCCCGGGAGATGAGCAGATCGCCCCGGCTCTCCCCCCGGGTTTCATCGTGTGCCGTTTCGTGCTGAATACGCCCCTCTGCGGTCAGCTGGTTTTCCTTCCACTGCTGTTCCACATGGATCAGAGCCCATTGCCGGCGGCAAAAGGCGAAGTGCTGGATGCCCGAGAGGGGGAGGTAGTTGTCAACCACTAGTGTCTCCCTGCAGTTGGCTAGAAAAGCCGATGCATGCGTTCAGAATATCAGTACTTCATTATGTTTCTGTGGGTGAAGGACACCTGACATATACCCTAAGAAATCATCGTAACCCAAGTTCCAATAATACAGTCCATCTGCAAGCAAGGGAACTCTCAAATCATCAAGTTTGTATTTGGTAATTTGAACTGATGTCCTTTGCAGTTCACGCCAATCCAGTTTTCCGTGAATATACTTTGTCCTGACATCCTGACTTACGATGGCAATCCTTGTATCCGAATCAATGACCCTAAAGTTGCTATCAACATAAGGGAAATTTCGGAGTTCTTCAGCTCTCAAGAGTTTCCTATGCGACGGGTTCATACCATACAAGGCGATTTCCTCAGCAATCGAGGCAGTTGTTAGGCTCGGATTGATGGAAATGTCTTTTTCCAAATAACCTCGCAGTACGTTTGCCGCATTCTTCACCCCGGGATTTTGCTTCATCCATTTGTCTTCTCCAATGCAGAAAGTCCATATGGTAGTATCAGGCATCGAACCCTCCCTGTTTACTCTGCCTGAAGCCTGTAATAGAGACGACAGGGAGGCCAACTCCCGAAAGCCCGTTCTAAATGAAAAATCCATTCCGGCTTCAACACAAGATGTTGCTATCAAGGTCCAATCCAAGTCGTTCTTATGTGTCAGCCTTAATTTAATCCTGCGAAGCGTGCTTTCGCGATTATCTGGTGTAAGTGCTGTGGAAAGATGTTCCACATGATCTCGCCCATATCTTTGCCCATAATTGTATGCCAGTACTGCTGCGCTTTGAACCGTGTTCATTATGACTATCCGCGGGCCGGAAAAGGTGACAATCCATTCGATAAGCATATCCAAAGTTTTTGGCGATAAATCGTGCTTGAAAGTGATGCGTTTTTCTTCATAGGTGGTCAGTTTCGCACGAATTGTGGATTCAACAATTTCTGGCACAAATAATATGTCACCGCCTGAGATATCCGGAATAGTCCAAAATCGGGATAGGGAACCAGAAGCGAGAACCCAATAGCAACTCCATTCTGAAGCCATAATATTCATCCAGCGCCACGCGATTGGCAGAAATTTTGCGGGAAGCGCAGCATGAGACTCATCAACGAAAATGGCGCTTCCAGGCAACTCATACAACCTACGTAAAGCGGCCGTATTGTTTGATGCCAAAGTCTCAAAGAATGCAACGGCCGTTGTTACGATAATTGGAGCTTGCCACAGTGTTGTTAAGTGTCTGGTATCAACACTATCAAAATCAGCCCGATGATGTAACTCCGCTACTACTTCCTTTGGGTCTTCACCGGGTAGGACTAACACATCTCTGTATTTGTTGACCGATTGCGTGATGATATTTGTAAATGGCAAGACGACAATTATCCGGCGCAACTTTCTTTTTGCTGCCTGTGCCAAGAGGTGTGCCATGACGGCAGATGTTTTTCCTGACCCCACCGGGCTGTCGCAGGAACTAATACCTGTATGGATTTCAGCGTTGCGGCAGGACCAATACATCTCATTTCGCAACAAATTCCTTTTGTTGTTATCTGATGATGTATGCAATTTTGTTATCGCCTTGTCAAGTTGTGCGAGTCGCTCTTCCGGTAGTAATCGTGGTAAGTAGTTGCTTTCGGGAAATTTTCTATAATGTCTTCCTGTATTTGTGTGATCCGCATCAACGATACAGGAGAGGACCATGCGAAGAAATACGGAAAAATCCCCCTGCACATCCTCAACATACTGCTTGTGGGGTTGCTCCCGAATTAGTTTCATGTGTATTTTCTCAAGACTGGATAGTTGGTTATCTATGTTCGCAACTATTTCACTGTCACGAAAAATTAACGCTCCTCTGTTTTCTTCACTGGAAAAATCACAAAATCCTCTATGGTGGGCATAGATAAGTGCGGCGGCCAAGACCTTCGGATTATCATCCTGAAGACAATATGCCACGCCCGCATCAACATGGTTTACAGGCAGGGACCTCGCCGAAACAACACCGGATAGAACCCTTTGATTCTCTGGGATTAGTTTTCCAAGATCATGGAAAGTGGCGACATCCAAGGCCAAATGCCCAAGTAGCGCGTGATTATATTTGGCAAACTGCGCAATGCTTTGCACATTCTCCTTTGCCAACTTAATGACGCCCCCTACGTGGTCAGCATAGGTTTGAGCGGGTATGTCTGCCTTTGGGCTGTGAGCAAAGTAAATCACTACATGACCAAATCCGTTACTGCGCCAACCCGATTTCTGATGCTGTTGGGTAAGGTAGTCTTATCTTCATATTCTGCCCAAGTTGTCGAGGGATTTTTCGAGTTATTGATACGAGTTGGGGTTAATGCCTCCAATAGTAGATGATCAGGACAGCTTCCCAACGCATTTAGGTGCTCAATGTACCAGGCGTGGCGAATTCGAATATCAGGCCTAATAGCCGACCGATTTAGGTCATAGGATTGTGGGATCAGAAGTTTCAGGAGCTCGATATCCTTCGCTGTACATCCGGTTTTGCCTGCATAATTGGGATTAACAAAAAAGGGCATTAAATACACGCCGTGTTCAACAATCCGAAAAGCCAGAGGAGCCATCCCTGCGTTTTTTCCTTCCTGCACACCGGCTTTATTGGTATTTGTATGCCGTATGATTTCGACTGGTGAGATAGACACACCCACGCCAAACTGCACTACGCCGGATTTGATAAATCCCTTATTTGCTTTTTCCTCTAAAAACGTATTTCCAAACACTCTCGCGTCCCAATACTTATTGACAAATTCACTTTTCAAGAACGCATCTTGATCAAAATTCTCGATATCATTTGACATTTCGCTCTTAATGGCATTTCTATTTCGCCCGCGGGATTCGAGGATATTGTATCTGGTGTCATTCTGCTTGTACTCATCCGGAAGGTTTTGGAAGAACAAGCTATTATGATCCTCCAATAAATCACGCAGTTTTCGTTTGAAGGATACCGGCGATATTTCGCCTATACCATTAGGACGCTGGCGAGGATCGGATTCCCTGTCCGGATCGCCATTTGGGTTTGAATTAACCACCTCAACTACTAAAAGTCCCGTCGCTCGCTTGATATCACTACTCATTTTCCCCTCCTATAGAATTTTCTTCCTTCAGGATTTCAGTTGACCCGTCTTTCTTTGTTATTGGCAGAGATGCCATATAACCGATGAAAAGCTGTGCTCTGTCATAGTCTCCAAATCGAATATCATTGTTTATTTTTGATGCGATTTTATCTGACAACTGCTCGAATAAGTTTAGAAGCCACCGGGCACGCCAACTCTCTTTGCCCTTTTCTTCGACATTTTCAAAGCGATATTGCTTGGCCCAGGCAACATAGGGGTTCATTCTTGTGGATAATTGTGCTAACGCTTGTATGGGTGTTGTTCCAGCGGCAACAAACAGTGCATTGCCAGCCAACTGAGGGGGAATTTGTCCATCGCGTTTATTCTGACAATACAAGGCATGCAACTCATCAGAAATATGCAGGAATTGTCCGATTAAAAATGCCAGTTCTTCCATATAATTCTCCTTTTCAATTTTACTTTGGTATAGTAACAGCCCCAAGAAAGACAAGACCAACATTGCATCATTCATTCGAAGTTTTGCCTTTTTTACTTCGCTGTTATCGGTAGCTCTCGAGCCGCCATGGAGAAAGTTCCCAAGATAAGCAATCAAACCTAAGGAGTTTGAAAGTGTAAAGTGAAGAATGGAAAAACGAATATCCTTGGATAAAAGGCCGAGCAACAACTCAATGCCTTGATAAGGCTTCATACGAATTACTGCAGTCTTCCCTTGGGCTAAGTCACCGTTATACTTCCATACATTATTGGCAATAACGGATACGGACAAGGGAAATGGGGTTATTAGTTCTCCAATGTCTTGCTTTGGAATATTTCTACATCCCGCTGTCCATTGTTGTGCAGCTTGCGCAAGCGCTTCAGGAGTAGTGTTTTGGGCAAATATTATTTTCGAACGCGCGTTATCCATTTTTCGAATGGTAAACACCTGAAAAAATTTGGGCTTATGATGGGTTGGAATTCCGTTAAGCGTTTGCATAAACTCTCTTGTGATGTTCTCAAATCTTGCTTCCTGTTTTGCAGAAGGCTTCGACAATCCATTAGAAAAGAATGACACCATTTTGAGCGGCACTTCTGGAAGACTGGAGGGATATACAAAGACGATTTCATTCCTGTCGACATGTTCCCAAGTAATTCCTTTCTGTTCGGGATTGCTTATCCATTCAAGGGCTGCCTTGATTTTAGCGCGATTTTCATGCGTTATTGGATATGATTCATCGCCTATTTTGTTATAGCGATATTGACATGGTTGGCCATTGTACATTGAGCGGAGAGTAACATCAAAGCCTCCTAACTTCACGGATGGCATTGTTGCGCCCAGGTGAGAAAACGGCAAGCCAAAGGCGTCACTTGAGCTGTTTGTCTTATGTTGATTCAGATTTTGAAGCGAAGCGGCTTGAAGCATATCATTTAGCGAGGATGTTGTGTGCTCGTTGGCAACAGGATAAGCATATTTTTGCCAATTGTGAACATCCAAAACAACTGATATATTTGAGCCCGTGTCTGCCTTATGATCCCTACGGGAGTTGCCCCTGTGGAACAGCAGCAATAACATCAGGCGCAAATTCTCGCCCTTTTGCAATTTTTCAAAAATTAGCGTTTCCAAGGAGAGACGAAACCCTCCGTTTTGGGTTATTAGTTTCTTGCACAAGTCCATGAGATTGTTTATGATGCTGCCACAAAAGGAAGGCTGAGACGATAACATTTCGGCAAGCTCTTTGGGGCAATCGTCCAGGCATCTGAGTATTTGCTTTTCTTTCTTAATCCAATTGTCATGCTCACACCAAGATTTGACTTCTGCAATTTCAATCTTTGCTTGCCCTGTTTCCATTTTTTCCAATTTTTTTATTCTATCGACATCGGTTATGCGATATAGCGCAGCGATGTTAAAAGCCGGAAAAGTTTGTTGATTATTTCCATATTTTCTTAATGTGTTTGCCTGTTCTGCATTTAATGATTCCAGCCCGCAAACGGAACCATCCTCCGAAAGCCAGATCCTGATGCTGGGTGATGAAGACGTTGCTTTGGGAACTGGTTTATATTGCTTGTGCCACTCATAAACAGAGATCCCTGAATCTTTAAGCGTACCTGATAAACCATGAAGTTCATTAATCATGTCGGGACTCCCTCTCAGGAAAGCAAAGCGCGCCTCCAGCAATGACCAGGTCATTATCAAAAACATAATCGACAGGAGAATTATTGCCATTGGAGAACACCTGTCTTAGCATTGATGGGATTGTTATATCAGCCAGATCTACAATTGGATTGGTTTCGCTGCGCAACTCTCCCCAATAACTTGGTGTAAACTCCCTCCAGCCCAAGAAAGGAGTGGAGTAGCATTGCCCACGAACGAGACGCCGACAGAATATGTTTTGATATGCATGACCAGGAGATGTTGTGTTTTTGTCCCATAAGACAGCCTTTTCAGGAAGAGTCTTATTTGAATGAGTGGGTTGTACACGGGCATACATTTTGTAGCAGACATCAATCAGCACTGTGGCGAGCAGCTGATAACTATTTCCCTTCTTTATCTGATCATTGCTTCGAAGTGGACCGCCATAATTTGTAGTATATGAATGATACTGTATTGGCCTGCAAATCTCGACCCTGATTGGAACAATTTCAATCGCAGGCCCCCAAAGTATGGACTCGAAAATAGCTTTTACTGCAGAAAATGTTGGGGCTGGATAAGTAACGGGGCAGTCGCCAGAATCTGGCCTGGTCCACATTGCGGTGGTTCCTGCGATTTCCATTTCGAGCGGGTAAGATAAGTGGCACATCTCATCCTCCTCATCTGCGTATTGGCAGTGATAATGTTTTTCGTTTTTTCACTATTAGACAAGTTGCGCGAGCCCACATGGTTCAGGTTGTTGCTGCTCGCTTATTCGTTGCCAATTAAAATAATTATATACGGTTTAGCAAGAAAAGTCAAATTTTTCATTTTGGTACTATCTCTTGTACTCTGTAGGGTAAATTCCCAAAGCAAGTTCCACTGTGGACGCGTGTGTGGCATGTAGTCTGGGAAGCCAGATTGAGTGGAACTCTGTCTGGGAAGTTCTTTGAGAAATGATGCTATGATCTACAGGATGCATCATGGTCCTTTCATTGCGAAGTAGGAAATTTCCGCGGGGATTGACTGGGAGTTGCCGCCATGCCATCCTATTAGGGAGGGGCAGCCCTCCTCGCGGGGCTGACCCTCGAACTGCCCTCCGCATGGCGGCAGAGGCTCCCAGTCAATCCGAAAAGCGGACAATTTCCGGTAAAGGGATTGAATGGGCTTGCAGTCGGATTGTTCAGTCTAACGATCAAGATTCTGACCTCAAATTTTTCCCAGTGGAACTTCCACTGATGTTGATTTTACTGTGGGAAATGCTCCACATGGGCTTGTTTGGGTTATGTATCTGTGCTCGAATATATTAAATCCAGCAATAAATCGATCGTCTATAGCTTCATTTTTCCAGACTAACATCTCCTGTTTCCCTATGTAAATTCTGCTGTTTCGCTTCTATAGAACTTACTTTGGGAATTTACCTTGTATTCTGTAGAGACTGATTCCTATATCACTTTCCTCACCCTCCGGTGGCGGGACCACAAAACGCCTTCGAGCCCTGCTTGAATTACCCGCACGTAGGCTTTTTCGACCAGGCTGAGAGCAGCAGCGACTTGTTTTTAGGAGGAAACCCCGGAGGCCCAAGCCCCGCACCCTGCCGCTCCTGCACCCGGATATCCTGGGAGGCTGACATATCGTCCGGTTTCGGGGACATACCGTCCGGGGGTCCAGATGGTATGTCCCCCTTCTTTTTCCCTGCAATATCAACGAAAATGACCTGTCCAGCCTCTTTCAGTCTCTTTTGGCGGGTACCCCCCCGTGTTTGAAAATAAGTCCGTAGAGAGGTGAAAATGATAAAGGCACTTTAATATAATATATAAAAATATAGATATTAATAATATATATAATATATAGATATTCTGTACAGAGCAAGAGGAACGGAAGACTGGCAGGGGGACTGTCCATGCAGTGCAAAGCATTCCCTGCCTGCTGAGAGCGCCCCTGATGGGCGGTTCCATCTCATACGCCACGGCCTGCCTAAAGGGGCCCGACAGAGGTTTTCATTTTTACACACGCGACCCCCCCAGTCAAAAGAGCCGATTAGGCGTGGAGAGGGGTAAAAAGCCAATGGTATCAACGGGTTTGGGGCTTTTTTTGTTGGCTTG
>JAQVUC010000023.1 GCA_028699715.1 Anaerolineaceae bacterium
TTTTTCTTAAAGAAAGGTCGGGGTGGGCGGACTCGAACCGTCGACCTCTGCGTCCCAAACGCAGCGCGCTAGCCGACTGCGCTACACCCCGGCGAAAGTGAAGTATACACGCTTTGGGGATTAATCATCAAGCTGCGTAGAGCGGACCCTACCCTGACTTTCGTGATGCAAATACAACCTGATTTCCCGTACAAGCCGCGGATGATGTAAAATTGAAGCAACAACAACTTTAAAACCAACAAGACTTGAAAGGATATCCCATGTACCAAAAACTTATCATCATTGGCAATTTAGGACGCGATCCCGAAATGCGCTACACCCCTGATGGAAATCCCGTCACATCCTTTAGCGTTGCCACCAGCCGTCGTTACCATGAAACCAACGAGACCACCTGGTTCCGTGTTTCTGTTTGGGGCAAACAAGCCGAATCTTGCAATCAGTACCTGAATAAGGGCTCCAAAGTTTTAGTTGAAGGCCGTTTGCGCCCGGACAATAATGGCAATCCCACTGTCTTCCAACGCAAAGATGGCACCTGGGGCGCCAGCTACGAAATGCATGCTGAGAGTGTGCGCTTCCTGACTCCAAAGGGTGAGGAAACAAGCTCCAATTACGGACCCATGGACGAAGACGAAGACATACCCTTCTAACCGGGCGTATTATGGCTGATATTAAACGCATACAAGTTGAAATTCCGGAAAACCTTGAGCCTCGTTATGTAAACGTGGCTTATATCACTCATACCGCTCACGAATTTCTACTTGATTTTGTGACCATGCTGCCCGGTTTAGTCAAGCCCAAAGTCAACACCCGCCTGATCCTCTCTCCCTTGGGGATGAAGCTCTTGCAAAGAGCCTTGAACGAGAACATTAAACGCTATGAAACGGCCTTTGGTGAAATCAAAATCCCCCAGGGAGGGACTTTGGCGGAGGAGTTGTTCAAGGGCACAGGCAGCCCCATAGAACCGGAAGAGGAAAAATAATGCGGGCACTGGACATAATCTCTGAAGAAATCCGGGCGGATTTTGAGAATAAAACCGCTCTGCGCGACGATGCCTTGCGCGACGCAAGGCAGTGCATCAAGCACGCCTCTTTAGCCATTCGAGCCATTCATCGCAACGATGAGGCTGAAGCACTTCAGGAACTCGCGCTGGGGAAGGAACTGGCAAAGCAACTGCGTGAAAGCCTGAAAGAAGCTCATCCCGAGCTTTATTTTGCCGGCTATACGCAGGACGCCATCAAGGAATATTGTGAAGCCGAACTGACAGTTGCCATGATCCTGGATAAACCCCTGCCCACGCCAGCAGACCTAAACGCGGAAAGCCCGGCCTATTTGAATGGTCTGGCTGAAACCCTGGGTGAACTGCGCCGGCGCTGCCTGGATTTGCTCAGGCCTGGCTATAACACTGAAGTTGAACGCCTGTTAGACCTGATGGACGAAGTTTATACCCACCTGGTTACGATGGACTTTCCGGATGCGATCACAGAAGGATTGCGCCGCCGTACGGACCTTGCCCGGGGCATTATTGAGCGCACACGGGGCGACATCACAGTCGCCTTCCGCGAAAACGAACTATCAAACAAGCTCGACCGGCTTTCTGAGCAGCTGAACAAGCAACAGCCCTGATGCGCAAGATCAGGGCTTCAGAACTGGGTAATTTCCTCTACTGCCAACGTTCCTGGTGGTTTGACCTGCAGGGCGAAAAATCTGAAAATCAAGCTGAAATGGACCTGGGTAGCCAGGTCCATCAGCTTCATGCAAAGGCCGTAAAACAAGGAGCGCTTTTAAAGGGCCTGGCAATTGCCTTGTTTTTGCTGGGTGTGCTGCTCTTTTTCTGGAGTCTTCTTTAATGAAACCGCTTTATTGGGCAGTATTGCTGCTCTTGCTCAGTATTGTTTTCTGGGTTTTAAGCAAAAGAAAACGCCAGCAAAGCGGCTTGCCTGACGGGCAATTGATCTATAGTGACAGCTCTTACTGGCAAAAACCACCGCGACCGCTTTATGACCCCAGGCTCGAATTGGTGGGAAAACCGGATTACGTGGTCAGGTCGGAGGATGGGGCTCTGATCCCGCTTGAATTGAAGTCTGGCTCTGCTCCCAGCCAGCCCTGGGATTCACACCGGATGCAATTGGCAGCTTACTGCTACCTGATCGAGCAAAGCGAGGGCAAGCGCCCTCCTTTTGGTCTGATCAAGTACGATAATAAAACCTTTCAGATCCCCTATTCAAGCAGCCTGGAGCAAGAATTAAAAGATTTGGTCGCTGCTCTGCGCCAGGCTGAAGCCAGCCATTATGCTCCGCGCTCCCACAATTCTCCCGCCCGCTGCCGCAGCTGCGGTTTTAACAGCATCTGTGATCAGAGATTAAGCTAACCCCCCCCTGTACCCAAGCCATTCTTCATGTACAATTGGTTTACCATTTCTTTCAGGAGCGTTGTGAAATGCCAAGATCTGAATTGACTTTGAAGCGCGCCCTTACAGCCGTCCTGATTTTTCTACTCACTCTGGCTGGCTTTTTTGCTGTTTACCGCTTTCATCATGTCTTGTTCATCCTTTTTGTGGCTGTGGTTTTAGGGACAGTAGCCCGTCCCGCCTATGAGACGCTTCAAGCCCTGGGATTAAGCAAGAATCTTGCCGTCTTCGTTATCTTGCTTGTTATCGCCGTGCTGATCGTTGGTTTTTTACTTTTGCTCCTGCCATTATTGACCAGCCAATATCAAACCCTCCTGGACGCGATCCCAAAGTACTACAACACGGCCCTTTCCTGGTTGGCCAGCAGCAGAAACGAATTGGTTGTGCGATTAAGTGAATTGCTGCCGGCAGAGTTGTTCAGCCAGGAACAACTAGTAGCGCCTGATGAGGACGCCATCAATACACTCAATGAGGCCGCAAGGTTTCTCAATACCGGCCTATACAATTTTTTGGTTGCCGTGGTTCTGCTCGCGCTCTCGTATCATTGGATGGTCTCAGGCCAGCAAATCGTCTCCACCTTTCTCTTTTTTGTGAAAGCTGAAAAGCGTCAAAACATCCTCGAAATCATTCAACAGATCGAGAATAAGGTCAGCCAGTATTTGATTGGACAGGGGGTGCTCTGCCTTTCGATTGCAGTGCTTTCTTTGGTAGCCTATGTGCTGCTTGGGCTGCCCAATGCTGTGCTTCTGGCGCTGATTGCCGGCATTTTTGAGGCCGTGCCCATGGTCGGGCCAGTGCTTGGCGCTATTCCGGCAGTGATGATTGCCCTGTCTCTCTCCCCCACAACCCTGATTTGGGTGCTGGTCTCGGCTGTGATCATTCAGCAAATTGAAAACAACCTGCTCGTTCCGCGCGTGATGGACCGGGTGGTTGGGGTTAACCCTTTTATCTCTATTCTCTCCATTACCGCTTTTTCCAGTTTGTATGGAGTTGGCGGCGCTTTGATGGCCATCCCCCTGGCGGCAGTCATTCAACTGCTGCTGGAGAGAACGGTCTTGTCCAAAGAACAAGAAGGCAGCGCGCTTTCCAGCGGGCGGGACAAATTAAACCTGCTGCGCTATGAGACTCAGGATTTTCTGATTGGCATGCGAAACCAGGCCAGACAATCCAAGCAAGTAAATGGGGAGCAGGCAACCAAAATCGACCTGGTGATGGAAGAAATGGAGATGGTCGCCCGCGACCTTGACACGCTGCTGGCACAGAAAGAGGAGGAGCAGCCATGAATAAGAAAACTTTCCTCTTCGCGCTTGCTTTTTCTTCGATTGCCCTGACCGTCTTTATCCTTTGGCAAGTCAAGGAAGTGGTGATCTACTTCTTCATGTCGCTGGTGTTGGGCGCGGCTCTAAGACCTCTGGCTAATTTCCAGAAATCCAAGACCCCTTGGCAGAAAATCGGCATCACGCTTGGTGTTTTACTGGTCATTGCAGGTCTTGGCTTTCTTCTTTACCTCCAATTTGGGCGCTTGCTGAGAGAAATCAATCTGCTGATAGACACGGTCTCCAACTTAAAGCGTTGGTTTCTACCGCCATGGTTGGAGAAAATTCAATTTACCCGTTCTCTGATCGAATTATTACCTCCCCCCGGTCACATCTTTGATGTTGTCACCACGGATGGCGGCAAAATTCTGATGCCCGCCATCCCAACCATCGCGGGGAACATGATCGCGGTTGTGAGAGGACTGGTAATTATCCTCTTTCTGGGTTTGAATTGGACCGGCTCACAAGACCATTTTGAACGTTTGTGGCTTTCACTGCTCCCGGTAGAGAAACGCCAAAAAGCCCGCCTGATCTGGCGCGAGATCGATGCCAGCCTGGGTGATTATGTCCGCTTTTTGCTGGTAAAGTTTTTCGTCACCTGGATCGTGGTCAGCCTGGGGACATTTTATTTGCGCTCACCCTACCCGATCTTATTGGGGATTCTGGTTGCCAGCGCTAATTTAGTGCCAATTGTAGGGATTTTTCTGTCCTTGTTGCTGACACTGGCGATCGGCTTGCTCTCAAGCATTTTGTTTTATCCCTGGATTTTGCTGTATGTTTTTGTAGTTCTGATGCTGCTGCGGGTCTTGGTCTGGCCGAGATTCTATAGCAAAAAATGGGCTGCACCCTTCATCCAATTGTTGCTATTACTCGTTTTCAGCGAGACATTGGGGCTTGGTTGGCTCATTTTGGCCCCGCCGCTGGCGGTTATGATTCAAATTTTGTGGAGCGGTCTGTCTGCTTCGCTGCGCTCAGGAAAGCCCCTGATGGGTATTGAGTCCCTCAGAACTCATCAGAACCGATTAAGCCTGGCAATGGCCTCTGTCGACGAAGTCCCACCAGCTCTCATGAGCAACCTGAATCGTTTGGATGAACTGATCGACCAGGCGGATGATTTTCTGAGCGAAGAATAAGAAAATGTTGGACTAAGCCCATGGCATTGCGGCTAAAAAATAGTTGACATCCCCCGACCAATCAATTATGCTTAATTTTGCATTCGGGCGGGACCGGTGCGGCGGAGCCCTACGAACCCCGTCAGGTCCGAGAGGAAGCAGCGGTAAGGAGGTATCTTCGGGTGTTACCGGCTAACCTGCTCGAATGCTTTGATAACAATGAGTGATGAACCTGTAAACACGCCGCCAGTCTGCTCTTATGAGGGCTCAGATTATCAATCCCGATTTTGGGATAGCGCTAACCGCCGTTATGAAGACGCGGTGGAGGCTGTTGCTCTGAGCAAACTCTTCAACCGGGGAGGAAAGCTCCTGCTCGAATTGGGCGCGGGTGCCGGGCGCAACACCCCCCGTTACCAAAACTGGGAGCGCATCGTCTTGCTGGATTATTCCCGGACTCAGCTTTTACAAGCCCGTGAGCGGCTTGGTGAGTCATCCGATTTCCTCTACGTGGCTGCCGATATCTATAAATTACCTTTTGTGTCTGGTCTTTTTGACGGCTCAACCATGATCCGCACCCTGCATCATATGGCGGATCCGATCCAAACCATGCGGTCCATCCGACGTGTCATGGCTACAGACGGACAGTTTTTGCTGGAATTTGCCAACAAACGCAATATCAAATCCATCATGCGCTGGTTGCTGAGAAAGCAAAAATGGAATCCATACAGCCCGGAGCAGGTCGAGTTTGTCGAGTTGAACTACAATTTCCACCCAAAAACCATTTCCCTGATTTTGAAGGAAGTTGGTTTTGAAAATGAAGCCACGCTTGGGGTGTCATTTTTCCGGGCTGATTGGTTCAAAAACAAGATCCGGCATGAAAGATTAGTTGACTGGGATTCCCGTTTGCAGAACAGAGCTCCGTTAAAGGGCTACACCCCCAGCATTTTCACCCTTAACCGGGCCATTGGAGACTCCCCAGAGCCGAAAGAGGGAGAGTTTTTTGCCTGTCCAATTTGTTCGCACCCTCTGCCCGAAACCCAGGCGACCCAGGTTTGTCCTGGCTGCTCCCACACCTGGGAATATAAAGAGGGGATCTATGAATTCCGAGTCAATCCAGAAAGCTAAACAGCGCTTTCATCTTTTTCGATCAGGGAGCAAACCTCTCTGGCTTGGCGTGCTATTGCCTGGCTTGCTTGCTCTTTCTGGCTGCAACTTTCCCAGGGTAGATATCCAGGCTACATCAGATTATCTCTTTCTGCAACAAACACAGGTTGCTGCATCGATTGCTACTCCTCCGCTTGACCTGGTCCAACCAGTTCAGACAATCATGCCCACGCCGCTGTTTGAATATAATCAAGCAACCCCACTGCCTTTGGAGACGCCACTGCCAGTTGAGCCCACCCCGACAGGGAGCTGTCAACTGGAACTTGAGCCTGGAAAGCAGCTTTATTGCAGCCAATCAGGCGATCGCCTCAGCGTGATCGCTGCCCACTTCAGGGTCAGCCCGGACCAGATCCAGGGGAGCAAAGGGCTGGATCCCAAGGCGATTTTGCCAGTAAACACGCCCCTGGGCTTGCCAAAACCTACTTTCGGTTCAACCTATTCTCAGCCGGGCTTCCCGGATAATGAAGTGCTCTATAGCCAGGATTCCGCCGCTTCAAATATCAGCGCCTATGTTGAGCAGTCCCAGGGCTACTTAAAGCAGTACGGTGAATATCTCTATGGGGGCTGGTACTCCGGAGCGGAAATCATTGAATTGGTTGCGCTTGAGACTTCCACCAATCCCCGCCTTTTGCTTTCCTTAGTTGAATTTCAATCCAATTGGCTCTATGGATATCCTGAAGATGCTGAAGAAGATATCTCCCCGCTGAACTATGACGCGGTGGGTGTGGAAGGGCTTTACGCGGAATTGCAGGTTGCCGCCCGGGAACTGAGCCGTGGATTTTATGGTTGGCGCGAGGGCACGCTTCAAAATCTCACCTTCAGGGATGAAACCACCACGGCAATTTCGCCTGGCTTGAACCCGGGGACGGTGGCGGTTCAGTACTTGTTTGCCGGGTTGTATACGCCTGCCAGTTTTGCTGAAAAATTGTATGGTCCCAACGGATATCTGGCGTTTCACAGCATCTTATTTGGAGATGCCTGGGTCCGGGTTGCCTCTTTTGGATCTGTGATGCCGGCTGGCTTAAGCCAACCCACCCTAAGCCTGCCCTTCCCGATCGGGGAAACCTGGGCGCTCACTTCTGGTCCGCACATCACCTGGCAGTACGGCACCCCGCGTGGGGCGCTTGATTTTGCTCCTTTGGATGACCTGCCGGGCTGCATTATTTCCCCCAACTGGGCTGTGGCTTCCGCTCCCGGGCTGGTTGTGCGCAGTGACCGCGGCGCGGTTGCCATCGATTTGGACGGAGATGGTAATGAGGGGACTGGTTGGGTATTGATTTACATGCACATCACCCCGGATGAGCGCGTTAGCGTGGGAACCTGGCTAAACCAGGATGGATTGGTTGGGCATCCTTCTTGCGAAGGTGGCTATGCAACCGGAACGCACCTTCACCTGGCACGCAAATACAACGGGGAATGGATCCACGCCGAAGGGCCGCTGCCTTTCATTCTTGACGGTTGGCAGGCTGTGGTCGGACCTCCGAACTACGGCGGCAGACTGGTCCGCGATGGTCAGGAAGTGCTGGTAGGGCCAAGCTCCAAGGAATATACTTGGATCAGGCGATAGAGCTCTCTGCCTTGACGGGCTTTTCTTTCGGTTTCCAAAACCAGATGTAGTACATGGCGATAGCGATGCTATAGAGCAGGATGGTCAGCATGAAGGGCGGACCAAAACCATAACGCACCTGCAAATAGCCGCTGATGGTCGGGCTGAGCGCCCAGCCAAAATTCCAGGCCATGCTGGACAAACTGGCCAGCATCCCGCGCGATTCCGGGTCCACTTGTTCCATCACATAGGTCGAATAAATGGGGGAGCTCATGTTCATCAACATGGTGCGGGCGTAGTAGGCCACCAGCACAATTCCCATCCAGGGTGAAAAGCCTAAGAGGACTAAAAAGGGAATGGAAAGCCCCTGGGTGGCCACTACAACCCGAATTTTTCCAAAGCGCTCCGCCAAAGCGGGCGCGATGACCAGACCCAAGCCCATGGCCAGGCTGCCCCAGGCAAAAATTGTTCCAATTGAAGTATCGCTCTGGTTGTGTACCGTCCGGAAAAAGACGTTCATAAAAGGCATGATCAGGCCAGCCCCAACAGAGGTTATCAGGTTAGGCAGAATCAGCTTTTCAAACTTACCCGGGTTTTTCCGGATAAAGCTCAGGGGAGCGAAGACAGAACGATGCGCCGCATTGGTCATGCGACTGGCCACAAATAACATGGGGAGTACCGCTAAAAATCCGCTCAGGGTGACCGTCCACAGGGACAAGGAATAGGCTTTGGTATCCATAGCGCTGACTGCCAAACGGAAGGCAAACCAGGTCGGCAGATAACCACCCACCCATTGACCAATCGAAATCGCGGTCATGCGCAAGCCTGAAGAAAGACTGAACAAGTAGGTACGTTCGGTTTCTTCGCTGTTTTCCATCAGGAAAGGCCCCATAGCCACGCCCGCCAGGGCTTGGGCTATACCCTGAACAACATTCATGCCAATGAACATCGGGCTGGAAGGAAAGAGCAGCATCAGAGCGACGGAAGAGGAAAAGCCGACTATGCTGATGATGATCGAGTTGCGCCGGCCTATCCGGTCAGTCAAAAAGCCCATGGGTAGGGCAACCAGCAGGCTGGTCATGCTGCGGGCGGCCACCATGTTCCCTAAAACCGCCTCGTTATAGCCCAAACTTAAAACATAGAAATTGAACAGCAGCTGGAAAACGCCTGTGGCGGTCCCATAAATGGCTTCGCTCAGCAAATAAAGCCGGGCGTTACTGCTAAAGGCCCTGATACGGCTCAAATATGTTTTTAGAACGGATTCTTTTTCATCCCGCAAGGGTTCTATTTCCGGGTCCGATCTAATCCCCTCTCACAAAGAGGTTCAACAGATCCTGGGTATCATCAAACCCTTCATAGCGTGCAGCAAATTTTTTCTCACCATCCGGATCAAGAAAAACGTGCACCATCCCAGCCAAACGCAATTGATTGAGATGATGATTGACCGTCGGTGGTCTCAAGCGTAGCACGCGCGACAGTTCAGATGCCGTCTGAGGCTCCTGGGCCAGGTAGCGTAAAATTCGCAACCTGGTTGGATCTGCCAGGGCTTTCATACCGCGCAAGAGGGCGTCCGGGATCACATCACCAGGAACGATCGACATGGTTCCCGGCCTGGCGCCAAATAAAACGATCAGCTTGAATTCCTCCAGATGGTCATGAAACATAAAGGGAGAACCCCAAAAAGTTGGAGCCAGGGTGATATCAGAAAGGTGTCCGAAGTCACTATAGCGGACACCCGAAGTGATTTCATCCAGCATGGCCGGCAAAGGGCGGCTTCCCGCGCGCATCCTGGCAAAAGATAGTTCCTGCTCCAGGATGGGGCGGATGCGTAATTCTTCTTCGGCAAAAAAGGTATCAACGTAATATTGCAGACCCTGGACCAAACGTTCCCCAAATTCTTCGCGTTGCGACCAGGCCTCGTATAAGGATTTAAGATATCTTTTTAGTAGTTTCTTGTCCTCCAGGCTATGCCGGGGAGTCAGAAGTTGAACTTCTTCCCTGGTCCATTTTTTAGTCGGGCTCGTCCCCAGCAGCACCTCCTGAATTTCTTCAGGGACCATTGGATGGAGCATTAAACTCTCAAGCACT
>JAQVUC010000024.1 GCA_028699715.1 Anaerolineaceae bacterium
TAGCGCTGATCAGGTTGACCACGGCCGCTTTATCATCCAGATGACGAGATTTGACAAAGCCGTTCACCAGCTCAACCCGCGCGTCAAAGGAAACAAAGTCACCAACCTCGATGCCAAGCTTCCGGACCTCATCCGCTGAGGAAACACGTGCATCCAGGCGCACTTCCATGGTGCCGGCTTCTCTTTTTTCGTCCCGGGCGTTGTCGTAGACATGCACAGAGGCTTTGTGGGGCAAGAAACTACCGCGAACCACACCCTTATCCCGCGTGTGGACCAGGCAATTTTCGCCTTCAAAACTTCCCCAGGCAAAACCGCCGACGTTGGTCAACTCCAGCCTGCCGCTGGGCTTGATCTCGCGTACCATGCCGCCCAGAGTGTCCACATGAGCTGTAAGTCCCCGCGCGACAGGCGCCTCCGCGCCATCCTCACCCGTTATAGTAACCAGCAGGGAGCCTTTGCGGGTCCATTCCAGTTTCACTTCCGGAAAAGCTGCCAGTTCCTTTTCAACCAGTTTGATGGCCAGGTCAGAAAAACCGGTCGGGCTGGGGGTATTCAAGAGCCGGACCAGTAGGTCTTCCTGCCAGGCATAATCGATTTCGGGTAAGGATTTTTGGGTTTTCTTCATGCTAACAACTCCTCATTGTGTTCAAATTGAGCTAATTTCACCCGCCACTCTTCTGGAACTGGGCGGGAATGGTCTTCACTGTGATCGTAAGCCACCATCACCACCTCGCCGCGGGCGAAGGCGGTTGAACCATCTTCGCTTTCCACTTGAAACTGGAAACGAAGACTTTTTCTGCCCAGGTCTCCGGTGCGGATGCCCACCCTGACTTTGTCGCCAAACTGGATGGACACCAGATAGTCGATTTTTGCTGAGGCTACCACCATTCCAAACCCACCTGTCATTACGCCGTCCCAAATACCGCTGGCTTTGTAATAGCCTGTACGGGCGGTCTCAACATATTCGAGTATGGCAATATTGTTGACATGTCGCAGCGTGTCGATGTCAGAATAGCGGACAAGGATAGGTTGGTAATAGTTGAATTCCTGGGGATATGAGGGCTTAATCATGGTCATGGTTAACTCCTATACCTGGAATTATAGCCATACTTGAATCGAAATGCGACCTGTAACCTTAATTATGGTGGGAATATTTAGGGACTCAAGCTGATACTTGGTTTTCTTGAAAGAAAACTATATACTATAGGCAAGTATTCCACATAATCTCATCAAACAGATGTCAATAATTACACCTGCTTAGCAAACAGGATCTTTTTTGTTCTTTTAAGTACTGCTTTGGGTATTACAAATGACAGCAGAAACCAGGAAAACAGGCTTTCGCACGTTTCTCATTGTTTGGTTCGGTCAATTGGTTTCACTGACCGGTTCAAACCTGACAACCTTTGCTCTTGGAGTATGGGTATTCCTGCAAACCAGGTCTACCACTGCCTTTGCTCTGATCCATGCTTTTAGTTCCATTCCCGCTGTGCTTTTAGGTCCTTTTGCGGGGGTTTTCGTCGATCGCTGGGATAGGCGCAAAGCTATGCTGCTAAGTGATTCGGGCGCCGCTATCTGCACGCTGACAGTCTTGTTTTTACTGTCATCAGACAGGCTTCAGATTTGGCATTTGTACGTACTATTGACCTTAAGCGCCTGTTTTGAAACCATTCAATGGCCAGCCTATTCTGCTGCTACCGCGCTTCTGGTGCCCGGGAGGCTATTAGCCAAAGCCAATGGCATGGTGCAACTCGCAGGAGGTGTCGCGCGCATATTCGCTCCGTTCATGGCTGGTATTCTGATAGGAATCATTGAACTTAAAGGGGTTATTAGCATTGACCTGACCACCTTCGTCATCGCCTTGATCACGCTAGCGATCGTTCGTGTACCTAAACCTGAAAAAACGATTGAAGGGCAAGCCGGCAAAGGATCTGTATTTAAGGAAGCTTTTTTTGGTTGGACCTACATTCGTCAGCGAAAAGGCTTATTCGCCTTGCTGATGCTTTTTGGCGTAGTAAACATTTATACGAGCATTGCTTATGTTATTTACACGCCTCTTATTCTTACTCTCTCAACACCAAAAATCCTCGGGCTTTTGAGTTCAGTTGCTGGGTTGGGATATCTACTTGGCAGTCTTTTGATCAGTATCTGGGGTGGGCCAACACGAAAAATCTATGGCATCTATATTTCTGAGATTGTAATTGCAAGCTCTCTATTCTTACTGGGGAGCACAATTAATTTGATTCTATTGGGATTGGGAGCCTTTTTTGCCTTTGCCTGTTTGCCAATTGTGGACGCTTGTAGCCAGACAATCTGGCAGCAGAAAACCGCTCCTGATATCCAGGGCAGAGTCTTTTCATTCCGCCGGGTAATTGCCTGGAGCAGCGTTCCTTTAGCCTATGTCGCCGCTGGTCCTCTGGCTGACAAAGTGTTTTCACCTCTTTTAGTGGAAGGCGGAGCGCTGGCGGAGTCAATTGGACAGATCATTGGGGTTGGGCCAGGCAGGGGCTTAGGCTTGTTTTATATCATCCTGGGAATACTTATGATACTGGCAACTGCCCTGGCTTATTTTTATATTCCACTTAGAAACGTTGAAATAATTTTGCCGGATATGCTCCCTGATCCAACCCTCGAAAATTAACTCTATACTGACGAACACCCTCTAAAACAGCAAAAAAACTCCTGGTAAAGCAAGGATTGAAAGATTTGCCAGGAGTTCCTTTTTGAACCTAAACTCAAGATTTTACACAAAGAGTCTGTTTTTCCCGATGCCTGATGTATACTCAAGCTAATACAAAAAATAGAAAAAGGATGACTATGACTGAAGAAACGTATACCCAATCCCCGTGGAGTCTTGAAGAATTGTTTGCCGGTTTTGACGATCCAAAGATCGAAGAGACCTACCAGGCCATCAGTAAAAATGTTGAACGCTTTGAGGGCTATCGGGACGAACTAAAACCGGACATTTCTGCAGAACGCTTTTTAGAAATGATCAAGGGCATGGAAGCCAGCCATGAACTGGCCTACCGTTTGTACGGTTTTGCCTCCCTTAGTTTTGCCGCCAACACGCAAGATCAGAAAGCCCAAATCGCTATCGCCAAAGTGCAGCAATTTGTGGCTGAGATCGAAAACCGCACCCTTTTCTTTAACCTCTGGTGGAAAGCTCTGGATGACCAGAATGTAGCCCGTTTGCTTGACGCAAGTGGTGACTATCGCTATTGGTTGGAGCAAATCCGCAACTTCAAGCCCTACACGCTCAGTGAAGCTGAAGAAAAGATCATCAATATCAAGAACGTCACTGGCTCAAGCGCCATGGATATGCTCTATGATTCCATCACTAACCGTTATGTTTTCAAGCTGGAAGTTGATGGAGAGCAAAAAGAACTGACCCGTGGTGAGCTGATGTCTTACGTCCGCAGCTCAGACCCTGACCTGCGCGCCCGCGCCTACCAGGAGCTTTACCGTGTTTACGGTGAAGACGCTCCCATCCTGGGTCAGATCTATCAGAATATCGTGCGCGACTGGAAAAACGAGAACGTGTCCCTGCGCGGCTTTGCCAGCCCGATTGCAGTGCGCAATACCATCAACGATTTGCCGGATGAGGTCATCGAAACCTTACTTGAGGTTGCCCGTAAGAATGTCGATATCTTCCAGCGCTATTTCCGCCTGAAGGCAAGCAAGATCGGCATGGAAAAATTGCGCCGATATGACATCTACGCTCCTATTTCTGAGTCTGACAAACGCTATAGCTTTCAACAAGCTACTGCCATGACCTTTGAAGCCTTTGAACGTTTTGATCCGAAATTTGCCCAATTGGCAAAGCGCGTTTTTAATGAAGCCCACGTGGACAGCCAGGTTCGGAAAGGCAAAATGGGCGGCGCTTTTTGTTCGACCCTGGGACCGGCTTTGACCCCCTGGGTGATGCTCAACTACCAGGGTAAAGCTGACGACGTTTCCACCATGGCGCACGAACTCGGGCACGCCATCCATTCCATGATGGCAGAAGAACACAGCATCTTCACCCAGCATGCCTGCCTGCCCCTGGCTGAGACCGCCTCCACCTTTGGTGAAATGACCCTGACCGATCTGCTGCTGGAGCGCGAGACCGATGACGGTGTCAAACAGGACATCCTCTTTGGTCAGCTTGATGACGCTTTTGCGACCATTATCCGTCAAATTTACTTTGCCCTTTTCGAACGCGAAGCGCACGAGATGATTGCCAAGAACGCTTCGGTTGATGAACTGAGTGAAGCCTATCTGGCTAATCTAAAGGAAGAGTTTGGCGACGCGGTGGATGTTTCTGATGAATTCAAGTATGAATGGGTTTCCATCCCCCACATTTACGGCACCCCCTTCTATGTGTATGCCTATGCTTTTGGGCAATTGCTGGTCTTCGCGCTGTATAAGCGCTACCAGGAAGAAGGTGAAAGCTTTAAGCCCAAGTACATGCGCATCCTCTCAGCCGGCGGTTCGATAGCACCTATCCCCTTGTTGGCTGAGGTTGGCCTGGATGTCACCAAGGCCGAATTCTGGCAGGGCGGCTTTGACGTGATCGAGGGTATGGTCAGCAAGTTGGAAAATCTGTAAAAATTTCTAGAAAAAAGCGGGACGTTTTGACTTCGTCCCGCTTTAATTTTGCTTAGATTTCTTAAGCGTTACGGCTTTAAGCACCCGATTGGTACTACCAAGACATTATCGTTGCATGCGTATGCATATTGCCATGCAGTCAAAACCATAAGAGACTTTTGGGGTAAATCGTGAGAGATATTTGAGGTCTTGTTTTTCTCTACTCAAACACACCCGCTTCGACGTAATAGCGCTTGCCCTCACGGCTGGCGAAGAAGGCAACCATGTTCTCGTAATGCGTTGGGTTGTAGAGGCTAAAACCGCAGCAATTGTGGTATGAGACCTCGTCAAAACCGAGCAGCACTTCCTCCCCGGCATAGTTCAAACCAATTTCACCCCCTTTATTGAAGAAGAAGAATGGCTCACCGGCTAAGATCTGGAAGCCGAAGGTTTCATCGTAACCGAATAATTGGCTGAGCGACTCTCCGCTCCTGTAGATCTCACCCAACGTTATTCCTTTTGTGACGTTGCCCTCAGTTTCATACTCAACGTGCGCCATCTCCATGTACCAGTGCTCCCCATGCACCCAAACTCCAAAAACCGCATCCATGGCAGCCGAATAAGTCAGATCACCGACGGGAACACTGAGAACAACCTCATCATCTAGCAATACCTCAACAGTAGCTATGGAGTTTTGGATGACTGTTTTCGCACTGAGCACTTTGCCTTCGAAGAGAGGGGAGTCAATTTGATAGGGAATAATATTCTTGCGTTCTGACTCATGACGTTTCAACACCCACCCAGGCAATGAACCGGTTGGTCGAGATTGAATATGATCGTTGTCCGGCCAGGAGCCGTCCTCCAGCCAGTAGGCTTCCACTGTAAGACCCGCGCCAGAAAGGTCCATGACGGTTGTGTCAAAGGCGGAAAAGAGACCCATTTCAACGTAATACTCAACTTCGTTCCTCTGGGCAAAGAAGGTCACCATGGTCAGATAAGCTTTGGGGTTGAAGGCTGCCCCACTGCAGCAGGCGTAATGAGAAACACTTTCAAAACCGAGACTGTGAGATTCCCCGGCGTAATTAATACCGATCTGGCCGTCTTTAGCGAAAAAGTAAAAAGGCTTATCGTCCAGAGGCTGGAAGCCAAAAGTTTCGTCGTAGCCGTATTGCTCATTAAGCGAAACCCCGTTCATAAAGATTTCACCCCCAGCTTTGGTGGTAACAACATTTCCGGTAACTTCGTTTTCAACATGTGCTACCTCAACGTACCAATCCTTTCCGATCACCCACATGCCGCGTAGGGGATCTACCGGGCTAACCGCACCGCAGTTGACAGACAGCACTTCTTCTTCGTCCAGCTTGAAGTTAATCATCATTTCACCACCGCTTTCAATTTGCTCGGCAGTCAATTGACGTCCGTTGAGTGGTGGGGGCGAGAAGGGTTGTGAAAAAATGTCACGCAATGGTCGGCGCGTTTTGAGAATCTCCCTGGAGGGTCCGGCAGTGGTGCTAAAAAGTCCATCATCCTCGGGAGCTTTTGTTATGCGCTCATAGATTTCCATGGTCAGATCGCCCAATTGGACAACCTCTGGTCCATTGACCGCCCCTGGGGTAGGGTAGCTGGTTGTTGCATCAGTGGCTGTTGGCAGCGTTACCGGCATAGGAGTTGGGGCAAGAGCTTCCGGGGGTTTTGGGCTTGGAGCCTGAATTGGGACACAGGCGGAAAGCAAGAGAGATATCAATATGACAGAAGTGTATGGAAATTTTATTTTCATCGTTCCTTCCTTTCAATACGGAGGCAGGTGGACACCGATAACTTCATTGTACCTTACATAAAAAAAACAAGACCTGTAGGGGAAACCGCGTGAGTGGATCGTGATGAAATATAGTACAAGTCGTGTTGATTATGATTAACCTGCTTGTTCTGTCATGGTTAAATTGTGGAGTGAGACAGGCTTTTTGCCGTTCATGGAACGAAAAGATAAAATTCTAAATAAAAGCGTCACATTTTGGTGGGTAATCCGTTATAAGGAGTGAGAACACATTGATATGAGTATTCAAACAAGAGAACGCGCGAAGCATTTTGACAGGCAAGCACTTGTGGACTTATACGAGGAGCATAATAACGCTCTCTACCGATATGCATATCGTCTACTTGGACAGCAAGACATGGCTGAAGATTGCGTCTCTGAGGTGTTCACGCGATTTCTGCAAATTGTGCAGAACGGAAAAGGACCGCAGGGCAACATCAGAGCCTACTTGTACCGCATGACACACAATTGCGTGGTGGATCACTACCGCCAGAAGCGGACCGATGTACCAATTGAAAACACGATATTGAAAGATCCGCGGCCTGAATTGGAAGATGACCTGCACCAAAAGCAGAATCAAGAAAAATTGCAGGAAGTATTGTTGAAAATGCCTGAAGAACAAAGAACGGTGATCATGCTGAGATATTTTGAGGACTGGTCTCACGAGCAAGTAGCAAGTCATCTCGGCAAAACTGAAGAAGCCACCCGCGCCTTACAGTACCGCGCTCTACGCAGTCTGCAAAAGAAATGTGTAAACAATAGGAAGTGAGTTATGAAGAAAGATAAGTACCTGAATCAAAAATTGGACCCTGAGCTTGAAGCTATGCTAGCTGAGATGCGCGCTGTGCCAGCCCGCGATCCGCAAGAAGCTGCTCAAAGGAAGGCGCGCTATCTTTCCCAGCTTGATCAACTGGGGCAAAGCAGTGTCCAAATTACACAAAAGAACATATTTGAAAAAATGAAGGAGAATTTTAACATGGCAACACCAAAACTTAGAACCGTAATGACCACCGCAGCAATCATGCTGTTGGCAGTAATATTTTTATTTAGCAGCGCAGGTATCACTGCCGTTGCCGCTTCCAGAGCATTGCCTGGAGACAACTTGTATGGCGTAAAGACCGGCGTGGAACGCACCCGTCTGAACATAACTTCACAAGATAGTGAGCGCGTGAGCCTCAACCTGAGGTATGCGGGTTTGCGTCTGGATGAGATTGAACGTTTGATTGAGAAAGGACGCTTTGACGACTTACCAGAAGCCATTGGTGTGTATGAAGGCTATGTCAAAAATGCTATTGACAACCTGGAAGTGGTCAGCATGAATGACCCGCAAGCCGCTTTGCAGCTGAACACTCAGCTCACACAACTTTTGAGCCAGTTTGCCGCAGCCATGGCGAACTACTCCGCGGCCTTGCCGTCGTCTGCCAAAGCACAGCTTAGCAATGCTATTGAGTTTTCAAAGTCAGCTGGCGCCTATGACGATGAGATCGAATTCTCCGGCACAGTGGAAGACATCCAGGCTGGTTATTGGACCATTGCAGGCTATACAGTTGTAATCACTGAAGCTACCGAGATCGAGGATAGCATTCGTATTGGCGATACAGTTGAAGTAGAAGCCTGGATGGACATGGAAGGCCACATCTACGCTGAGGAAATAGAATACTACGACGACATGGACGATGACATGGATGATGACATGGATGATGACCATGACGACATGGATGACGACATGGATGATGACATGGACGATGACATGGACGACGATGATGACGTAGACGACGACATGGATGACGACATGGATGACGACATGGACGACGACTATGATGATGACATGGATGACGATGATGACGATGACATGGATGACGACTATGACGACAATGACGATGATGATGATGACGACTATGACGACGATGACGATGATGATGATGATGATGACGATGACGATGACGATGACGACGATTAACCATAAGTAGAGCAAAGCTGGCTTGAGACGGATATCTGTTTCAAGCCAGCTTTTCGTTTAACAAAGAGACCAAATCAATATTTTTTTACAACTTTGTCCACTGGTTCCGGCTGCTTGAAAAACGAAAAAGCTTATGTAGTGTTTATTTTTTGAAACGAAAGGCTAACCCAGCGATTACAATTGACTTGCTATTAAAAAAAAAGGATCACTATGACTAAAATGACCTCTCCCTCAGACATGATGGATTCAATGACGGATAACCTGAAAACGCACACGGGTAAAACTTTGGAAGAATGGGTTGAGCTCGTGCTTGCCTCTGACCTGGACCCCCTGGACCAAAAATCTGTCCGGAATTGGCTGAAAAAGGAACACGGAGTGCTCCAAAACAGCCAGTGGACCATCGCGGACGCGGCCGCCCGGGCAGCGGGTTGGGTGCGCCCCAGCGTGGAAGGCTATATTGACTCGCAATATCAAGGCCAGAAAGCTGCTTTGCGGCCGATTTTTGACGCTCTGCGGGAAATTATTGAAGGCTTAGGCGAAGATATCTCGGTTGAAGGTCGCAATGGATACACTCCCTTTGTTCGCAAGCGCCAGTTTGCTGCCGTAAGGGCAGCTACCAAAACCCGGATTGACCTGGGATTGCGATTTAAGGAAGAACCTCAGTCAGAGTTGCTCAGCAAGAAAAGTTTACCGGGTCAGTCAACCCACAAAATCGGCTTGAGCTCGCTTGAGGATATTACGGACGAGCTCAGGGATTTGATCCGTCTGGCATATGAACAAAATGGATGATTGTTTTGCGGCGGGAGTGAACCCCCGCCGTACGATTGTTCTTGCCGGTCTCCGGACCGAGCGAGGACTTTGACCGTCAGGTCTCAAAAAAAAGCCGGATTGAACCCCACAATCCGGCCTACGAAAGGACTAACGTACTGATGGGAACCTGTGCCCGCGAAGCAGGGTATCAGTCCATCCGCTGAGCTAGTTAGATAGAAGACTGGCGGCGGGAGCAAGCCCCCGCCGTACGGGCAAGTAAGAAGAAAGCCTTGTTCTCGCGGGTCTCCGGATCGAGCGAGGACTTTGACCGCCAGGTCTCCACAAAAAGCCGGATTGAACCTCGCAATCCGGCCTACGAAAAGACTAAAGTCTCCACAAAAAGCCGGATTGAACCTCGCAATACCCAAAGGGCACGATGTCCGGCCTACGAAAAGACAGCGTAATCAAGAAACAGGAATTCGGCGGGAGCAAGCCCCCGCCGTACGAAGTAAGTA
>JAQVUC010000025.1 GCA_028699715.1 Anaerolineaceae bacterium
CCTGGAACAACAAATCCCCAAATCGATTGGCTTGATTGGCAATGCAGCCGAAGTCCACACTGAACTGCTGCAGCGCGGGGTGGTTCCGGACGTGTTGACTGACCAAACCTCATCCCACGATCCACTGTCTTACGTGCCTGATGGCATGAGCCTGACGGCGGCTTACCAATTGCGCGAGAGCGATCCGCAAAAATATGCTGAACTTTCGCTTAAGACCATGGCAAAACAAGTGGAGGCTATGCTTGGCTTCCAGGAAAAAGGCGCTATAACCTTTGATTACGGCAATAATATCCGCCAACGCGCTTATGACCAGGGCGTCAAAAACGCTTTCAACTTCCCGGGCTTTGTGCCGGCTTATATCCGGCCCTTGTTCTGCGAAGGCAAGGGGCCTTTCCGCTGGGTAGCGCTTTCGGGAGACCCTGAAGATATTTACCGAACCGATGAAAAGCTGATGGAATTATTTCCGAATGACGAGCACTTGCACCGCTGGCTTAAAATGGCCAAAGAACAGGTTCCTTTCCAGGGTCTGCCCTCCCGTATTTGCTGGCTGGGCTATGAGGAGCGCGACAAGGCCGGCCTGGCCTTCAATGACATGGTGGCAAAAGGCATCCTCAAAGCCCCGATTGTGATTGGGCGCGATCACTTGGATGCCGGTTCAGTAGCTTCACCCAACCGCGAGACCGAATCGATGTTGGATGGCACTGATGCTGTCAGTGACTGGCCGATTCTGAATGCCCTGCTCAATACAGCCAACGGCGCTACCTGGGTATCTTTCCACCATGGGGGCGGTGTCGGCATTGGGTATTCCCAGCATGCCGGGCAGGTGATCGTGGCTGACGGTACCCCTGAAGCTGCCAAGCGGCTCAAACGCGTTCTTTTGGGCGACCCAGGCACAGGCGTAATCCGCCACGTGGATGCCGGTTACCCGGAAGCCATCCAGTTTGCCAAAGAGCATAATGTCAAGATCCCGATGATGCCGGAAAGTTAGCAAGATGCAAGCCCGCAGGATTTTCTTTTTCACACTTTCGATCCTCCTTGGAATAGGCGCAGGGCTGCTGTTTGGATGGCGCATGATGCCGCCAAAAGCGCCAGTGGACGCGCCCATGACCAGTTTGCGGGCAGATTTTAAGACCGATTTGGTGCTGATGACGGCTGAGTTTTACCAAAACAACCCGGATACATTCCTGGTTTTGGACGAACTGGCAAAAATCAGCCCTGAAGATCCAATCAGCTTAATTGGCACGAGCTTGACTTACGCCAAAGAGATAGGATATCCCCTAAAGGACCAGCAATTGCTTGAAAACCTGCTGACCCACATTGACCTTGAGATGTATCAAGAATGGAAGGACAAGAGGGGCATGGACTGATGGAAGCCTATTCGAAACAAAACCATTGGTACCTGCTGACCGGACTGCTGCTGGGTGTTGCTATTGGGCTGGTGATCTCGTTGATCCTTGTGCCAGCGGTGAATGCTGACGCGCTTCCAAATGAATTGAGTGAGCAAGCCAAAGCTGACTACCGTGAGATGATCGCGCTTTCTTATACTACAAATCATGATCTTGAACGGGCGTTGAGCCGGCTTGAACTATTGCAGGATCCTGACCCGGTTGGTATCTTGATCTCACAAGCCCAGGAGTTGCTGGCCTCAGGCGGTTCTGAAACAACAGCAAGAGCTTTAGCAGAATTGGGCACCCGCCTGAATGAATTGCTGACCCCTTCGTCGCCTTGATACGAACGTTGGTTTCACTTAACAAAAAAATAGAGCGGCAATCTGCCGCTCTATTTCTATCTTTGTCAATATTCTATTAAGGCAATTTATTTGTTGCCGCAAAGTCATCCCCTAAAACCACCACGATTTGCGGACTAATGGCTGGATCATAAGCGTAGACCACTTGATAATCCTGGGAGATACCAGTCAGATCGACCAAATATTTCAGAGTATAAGGCTTGGCAGCATAGTAAGTGATCGAGGTGCTGGCTGTATAGGCAGCATCGCTTACCTCAGTTACATTCAGCCCCTGCTCCTGCAGGTAAGCTGCGGTTCTATCACCCATATCCGCTTGGGAGGAACCATTGCGGATAGCAACCGTGGCAGCTTCTTCGGCCATGATCGACTGCAGATCAGCTTCGTTGCCGGAACTCAGGATAGACTCTCCGGCAAAGACTTCGTTTCTCAGCTCACGGATTTTGTCCGGGATGGGGCGCAGGATTGCCAGGCCATCGGGAGATGTGCCGGAATTTGTATGCTGCCAGCCGATGGCAGTGGTGACGATTTGATCCCGCGGGATGTCATTCAAGACTTTTATGGCAAGCTGAATGATTTGCTGCAGAGAGAGGTTGGTGTTGATTCCCTGGGAAAGATTGGCATAAAGTTCGGGCGAGCGTTGAATCAGCTTTGGCAGCATATCAAATTCAAGGATGCGGTCGCGCACGGCCATGATCACCTGCTGCTGACGTTGAGAGCGGGCGATATCGCCGCCTTCCGGTTCGCGATAACGCACATAGGCCAGCGCCAAATCACCGGGTAGGGTGTAAAGTCCTGGCTCAAGCCATTGCGAGAACTTGGTGTTGACAATGTTAAGCTGCACTCTTTCAGTGGTGGTGATCTTTACGCCATCGATATTGTCGATAAAGTCGACAAAGGCTTCAAAATCGATTTGAGCGTAATAGTCGATTGGAACACCCAGTAAATTTTCAACTGTCTTTGTTGCCAAAGCGGGTCCCCCGCCGGGAAGTTGGTACATCTCGCCAATACTGTAAGCCGTGTTGATTTTGCTGTAATTGCTGCCGGGGATTTTCACCCACAGGTCGCGGGGAATGGAGATCATCCCGGCCGTGTTGGCAACCGGATCCAGGGTGAAAAGGATCATCGTGTCTGTCAGGGGCGCGGTCGCGTCCGGACTGCGGGCATCCAAACCCATCACCAAAAGGTTGACCCTGGATTTTCCATCCCAGGCTGGGGGCATGGTGAAAGTGTCAAGCGAAACAGCTGAAGTTGGCGTGGGCTCGTCTGGTGACAAAGTCACATTTGGGTCCGGGGTAGCCTCGTCCAGAATAGGCGCCCCGCCGGGGTTAAAAATAGTTGCCTTGGCGATAAAGTCGCTGCTGAATCTGTAAATGAAGACAGATGACACCAGCACAAGGAGCAGGAATAAGCCTAAAATGACCGCGGAGCGGCCTTTTGGCAAACGGTTTTTTACGTTTTGAAAAAATGTAGACATTTCAGTATTTGAAATAAACCGCCTGGTGTTTGACCAGGCGTTTAATTGACCTTTCTAAACAGTCTCTATGCGGGTCTTGGTGGAGGAATTGGCAAGTCCTCTTTTCGGGTTGCCTGCCACTTGTCGCCTTCGTCGATCAACATGATCGGGATCTCTTCCCAGACCGGGTACTTACGGTCACAATCTTTGCAGATCAACCAGGTTTCCTGGAAAAATTCAAGTTCACCGGTTTTTTCCCGTACACAAACCGGACAGCGCAGCAAATCTAATAATTCTTGATTGATCACCAGTATCTCCAATCTTTATTGATTGATATTTTTACTCTTTAATAGTGCCTGAATTTTACCATAGGCTCAATCTTCAGCTGGCTCAGCTTGTTCAGGGATTTCGGTTCCTGGTCCGTAGTTGTAGCCGGCTGGCCAGGCAGTATAAACCGTCCGGATGGTGTCTGTGTCAATGATCTGGCCATCCCTTGTGACGGTCCGATAAACTTCAACCGTAGCGCCATTGACCGGCCAATCGACTTGTTCGATCGTCCCGGTCGGGAGAGAGGGGTCCTCACGGTAAATTGGATCCGGAGGCGTGATCACATTGGTGATACCGGTTGACCACCATTCCACTTCGCGGCCATCGCTGGTGGAATAAAACTTCCAGGTCAGGGAGTTGTTGCCCATGTAGGTTTCCATCAGCAGCCAGTAAGGCGTATCATTACGGAATTTGAAATCCACCAGGGGCACATAGACGGTTGCGTCAAGCCCAGCCAAATTGGTATCAACCGCGCCATTGGACTGCTGTTCGTAGTAGCCCACCCGGTAGGCGTGCGGATGGCGTTCCACGATTGGGAAGCCGCCAAAAAAGGCGTTTCGGAACAAGGTGGTGCTCACCTGGCAGACCCCACCGCCAACCCCTTCGACCGTCTGGTCACCAACGATGATCAAAGCTTCGGCGTAACCGTTTTCGAGGCTGATATCAGTCAGATAGTCAGCCATTGAGAAGACCTCGCCAGGCGCTACCATGACACCATGGAAACTGGAGGAGGCCGCCCGAATGTTTTGAACGCGGGCGGGGTCAGAACCATAAAAATAGGAGGTTGTTTGCGCGACCAATTCGGTGATGCCCAGTTCCTCAGCCAGACTCTGATCATTGACTGGTGGCAGGACTTCCTGCATGACCAGGGTGCTTTGATGCTGTCCGGCTGTCAATTTTTCGATGATCGAATCAACGCTCTTTTCGATGTCCACCGTTGAGCCAACGACAGCACTTTCCAACACTTCCAGCTGTTTGGTGTCATCATTAAAAATCATGCGCGCGTTGATTGGCTCAGTCTGCAAGGTGGGCGAGAAACTGGTGAAGTAGGCGATCAAGGCGTCGCGATTGAGGGTCAGCTCGTAGCTATTCCCCTCCTCATTGCTTTGGTGAGCGATAATCATCAGGCTGGCCAGGTTTTCCGGTTCAATCACCCAGGGACCAACACCCGCCTCAGGATTGGGGGCGTTGATGGTCAAAGCTTGGGCCAGGATGCTTTCAGCCAACTGAGCAGTTTCTTCGACATTGACAGTCACCGGTGTTCGTTCTTCGATCACCAAGGGCAAACTGCCATCGGATTGGATCAGCAGATAAGGTTCAATTTTTTTGAGGGTCGCGTTGATATCAACAGAGCGTCCGGCTTGACCTTTGACCACCTTTACCTGGGTGTTGTCCAGGGTCAGGCTGGGTTCAATCAGGGGAATATTGGTTTCCAAGGCGATTTCTTGTATGACCTGATAGGCTTTGGCCTGGTCATAGATGATCCCGGGTGTGATATTGACCCCCTGGCGCATGGCGTCAAGCTGTTCCCGCAGATTATTTAGTGTATCCTGCTCCCGGCCGATTGAATAAGCTTCCCTTACGGCCTTGACCGGGTCATACGAAAAGCCCAGCGCTTCGGGAGCAAAAGTCCACTGCTCGCTTCCATTCGTGATTTGGATCTTTCCTTCACGTCCGTAGGTCAGGTTCGCGTTTACTTTCAGCACAGCCTGGCCAAGTGTCAGACCGGAGACATCCACTCCATCAACAGAAATGCCCGGATATATGGCCTCAGCATGGTCGTTTTCAAATTTCCAAACCAAGCCGGCAAGAATCAGAATGGCTAACAAGAGACCGACCCCAAGCACAAAAAGGATTTGAGCCCCGATAGGATAAGCGCGGGAAACCCTGACAGGTTTGGTGTCTTCTGCTTTTTGATCAGTTTCAATTATTGTCATCTACTTTACCTATTTTTAAGCATTGTATCTGCGCAGACCTGATTGCCTTAACAGGTATAGCAACAGATGCAGGAATTGTACCTTTAGTTCAGACGCCAAAAAAGCTCTGATAGTTCCAAAATATGCTCAGCATCGAATCAGCTATAATTGCTTTGAGATCAGTACGACTGTCATAAAGATGAAAAATTCAAGAAGTTTGACCACAATCGCGCTCCTGATTTGTCTGCTTTCCGGACTAATCTTCCTTTCTTTTCCCGTAGACGCTGCCAATTACGGGCAGGATGCAACCCCGCAAACCGAGCCATCTGAGATTTCGACGCTGCCGGTCAATTTGTATTCCCAAACAGCCACACCGGGTTTGGATGGGAGTGTAAGCCATACTGTTTTGGAAGGACAGGCCTTGTACAACATCGTTGATCTGTATGGGATCACCCTGCAAGAGTTGCTGGCACTCAACGATCTGACCGAAGAATCAATCATCCAGCCTGGGGATATTTTGATCGTTGTCAAAGGTGGGGAATTGGAATTGGGTCTGGGAACCTTGACCCCGGAAATGCTTCCGCCCGAAATTACTCCATCACCAAGCCCTACAGCTGAAACGCTTGAAGAGTTTACTTCGATGGAAGAAAAGTCGATTGAAGCGACTCCCATCCCTCAACCCGGTTTTTTTGAGCGAGTATTTTCGAGCGGGGCGCGCTTTTTGGCTTTGGGCGTTTTGGTTTTGGTGCTATTTGGGGTGGTCTTGTTGGTGATCAGTTCAAAACGGATGCAATGATCAGTCGTTAAGCAGACGCGCTCCATCGGAGGCAAAACATTCAAAGACCGAGGCTATCAGCCCGGTCTTTTTGGTGTATTGATTTGACAATTGCTCAATGAATTCAGGCGCGAATTCTTTCTGGACCAGGTTAACGGTGCAGCCTCCAAAGCCTGCCCCAGTGAGGCGGGCACCCAGGCAGCCGGGCAGACTTGCGGCGACTTCAACCAGGCTGTCCAGTTCAAAACTGCTGACCTCGTAAAGTTCTTTCAGGGATGAGTGGCTGGCAAACATGAGTTCCCCAAAGCCCTGGGCATCCCCCGCCTCCAGGCACTTGCATCCTTGCTGGACCCGCTGGATCTCTCCCACCACATGCTGCGCGCGCTTGCCGATATCGGTCGGCATTTCAGCCAGATGCGCTTCCAAAAAGCTCGGGTCAACATCCCGCCAGGAGGCTAAATCACTGCACCAGGAGCGCAGGATCTGCAAGGCGTCGCTGCATTCCTGTTTGCGCTTGTTGTAGCCGGATTCGGTCAGTTTTCGCCTTTGGGCGGAATCTGCAATCACCACGGAAGTATCAGGCGGAAGGCGCAGCGTCTGCCAGTCCAGGCTGCGCGTGTCAAGGGCGAGCGCGTGTCCAGCCACGCCATGGGCAACACTGAACTGATCCATCAATCCGGATTTGAGCCCGACGTAGTCGTTTTCCGCTTGCTTGCAGAGCAAAGCCATTTCCATGCGCTCAATCTCCCATCCTGCGGCTATTTGCCATGCCAGGGCAAAACCCAGCTCCACCGCGGCGGAAGAGCTCAACCCGGCACCCATGGGAATATCAGAACTGTAACTGACTTCCAGCCCGCTGACCGGTAAGCCAGCTGCTTTCAAAGCCCAGGCAACCCCAGCCGGATAAAGGGCGAAAGGCGGCAGGGGCTGCTGGTTGAGATCGGTTTTGGAGTCCAAATCTTCCAAGGAAAGCTCCACTTTTTCATCCATGTCCAGGGCATTCAGGCGCAGCACAGGTTCCTTTAGAGTTTTGACCTGCAGGGTGACCTTTCGGTCGATTGCCATGGGTAGGACGATGCCATCGTTGTAATCAATGTGTTCACCTAGCAGGTTGACGCGCCCTGGGGAGAGAACCGTGAAGTGCTTTGGTTTTTTTGATCTTGCCTTGCTCAGAGCGGTTATTTTGGGCAGTTGATTTCGTTCCGGATTTGAAATCAGGGATTTCTTTTGAGCAGGTTTCAGCGTCTTGATTTTCGATTCCAGTTTGAGAGCCGCGCTCAAATCCGGCACCTCTTCTGCGTAAACCAGCTCACAGGGAGCGTTCATGCGGGTGTACCTGGCGCCCCGGCCGGCGTTGTGCTGCTTCAGGCGACGAAAGGGGTCCTTGCTCCAGCCGGTGTAATAATTCCCGTTTTTACACTTGAGCATGTAGCAGTAATAGGCCAAGATTTGTTCCCCTCTCTAGGTGCCGATCAAAAAACGGGTGATCGCCATCAGGGGGCGGCGAATGATGACACCAAAAAAATCGAACCCGACCCGGGGTCCTAAAAAGACCAGCGCTAGGAGAAGGTAAGGTCCATATTGGCGGAAAGCCTGAAGCGCGCCCTGCCAACTTTTTGGGAACAAGTACTCGAGCACCTTTTCACCATCCAGAGGCGCGAGGGGCAGCATATTGAAAAGGAATAAGGCTACATTAGTGTAGATAAATTCGACCAGAAAATAGCCGGGGGTGGGAAGGACGCCGCTGACCTGGAACGTGGTGGGGACAAGTGCCAGTCTTAAGGGGATGGCTGCCAGAAGTGCCAGCAGAAGATTGGAAAAGGGTCCGGCAATTGAAACCAGCATGACCCCGGCTTTATTGTTTTGGCGGATAACGTATGGATTGATGGGGACGGGCTTTGCCCAACCGAATCCGGTCAACAGGAGCATCAGCGATCCAAAGGGGTCCAGATGCCGTAGTGGGTTGAGCGTCAGCCGCCCGTTGCGTTTGGGTGTGTCATCCCCAAAATGGTTGGCAACGAAAGCATGGGAGAACTCGTGAACGCTAAAAGCGATGATCAGGGTGACGATGCGGGCGATAAGGGTGGCTGGGTTTACATTCATCATGGCGTGGGGGCGGGCACTTGCAGCCCTGCGTGGAAAAAATTATATCATGCCGATGTTATAATCCAGCCATGTTTACAGACATACAGGTTGGAGACAAAGTCAGACTGCGCAAAGCCCACCCCTGCGGCGGCTTTGAGTGGGAGGTTGTCCGGCTGGGGGCGGATATTGGCCTGGTTTGTCTGACCTGCGGGCATAAAGTTTTTCTCTCCCGGAGGGAGTTGCAGCGCCGGTTGAAAGCGCATTTCCCAGCCGATGCTGCTCCAACTGAGAATAAACCCGCGGAGAAATAAGCCTTTTCGATCAAAAAAAGTTTTGATAACTCCTTTGCCCTGGAAATCCGTGGTCATTTTTTTAGAAATAAAATGATTACTTAGGCATTTCAAGGCTTTAGTAGAGCCAGAGGATTAGTGTCTGGTTGGATTGGGGTAAAATCGAGGGCATGAAGATCAAGCGTTGGCATGTTTGGCTGGGGTTGCTAATCAGTGCCGTATTTTTATGGCTGGCATTCCGTAAGGTGGACTTTTCAGAGGTTTGGCGGCAGCTCAAAACCGCAAACCTCTTTTATGTTTCCTTGGGTATCCTGTCTTACTTTATGGCTTTAATCGTTCGCACCTGGCGCTGGCAGGTTTTGCTCAGCCCCATGAAAAAAATCTCCATCCTGAGGCTTTTCCCTGTGCTTTCGGCTGGCTATATGGCCAACAATGTTTACCCGGCCAGAGCTGGCGATTTGCTGCGCACGGTCTTACTGCGGAAAAAGGAAGAGGTGCCCATTTCGGCTTCATTGGCTACCATTTTGGTGGAACACCTCTTTGATGGGATCGCCATCCTGGCTCTGGTGCTGCTCAATTTAGGTCAATTGACCCGCTACGCGCCTTCAAGTCAATGGGTCAGTGTGATTGAAAACAGCGCTTTTTGGGTGGGGCTGGTTTTTGGGCTGATTTTGTTGCTGTTTATCGCCATGGTAATAATGCCTGAGCGGATGCGCGGCATCAGCGGATGGGTGATCGATCACATATTACCAACAAAATTCCGTTCAAGCGTCAAAGGTATTATTGAAAGATTTACCGAGGGACTCAACGTGCTGCGCTCTCCACTGCAATCGCTGATCGTGATGCTGCAATCGGTCATGATTTGGGTGATCGAAGGCGGTTTATACTGGGGCGTGATGAAAGCC
>JAQVUC010000026.1 GCA_028699715.1 Anaerolineaceae bacterium
GAAGGAAGTGAAGCACGTATTTAAGAGTTTCTTTTTTGTTTTGTTATTGGGGGTAATGATCAGTCTAACTGGTTGCGCGACACCAATTGTTGAAGCCCCACCAGAGACAGTCGTTGATGTACCAGCTGAGCAGCCAAGTGAAAGTGAAGCCGAACCAGAGATTCCGGTTACGGTTTTGGAGCTCGTAAAAGATGGAGAATCGGTTTTCTTTACCATGGATCAGCTTAAGGCTCTCCCATCTGCGGAAGGACTGGCTGGCATCATGTCCAGTACAGGCAAGATCACCGCTCCCGCGATTTATAAGGGTGTACCTGTCAGCGCCTTGCTTGAAGAGGTGGGCGGGATGACTGATGAGCACAGCGTAGAAATCATTGCTGAAGATGGTTATTCCATTACCTACTCACCGTCTCAAATTCGAGATGGCGAATATATCACTTATGATGTCTCCAGCGGTGACGAGATGGAAAAGATTGGTGAATTACAGACAATCATCGCATATGAGCGCGAAGGTGAAGCTTTGGACCAAAATATGGATGGCCAACTTCGCCTGGTCATGGTTGGCGAATCACCTTTGCAGGTGGTGGATGGCCATTGGTCAATCAAATATGTCAACAAAGTAGTCTTAAAAGAAGCTATTGAAGACTGGGTTGTTGATTTCATCGGTGCCATTGATGAACCAATGGATCGGGCGACATTCGAATCCGGCGCGGCAGATGACTGCCATAAAAGAACCTGGGTTGATGAAGACGGTCAAGAGTGGGAAGGCATTCCACTGTATTACTTGATTGGTCGTGTTGATGATGAAGTCAAGCATGGCGATGATGCCTACCGGGATGATCTGGCTAAGGCTGGCTATACCATTGACCTCGTTTCGGCGGATGGATACACTGTAACTTTGGATTCCTACACTGTGATGCGTGATGACGATATCATTGTTGCTTACCTTGTGGACGGAGAACCTCTTTCAGGAGAAGACTTCCCATTGCGCCTGGTTGGTCCGGAACTCAGCAAGAAGCAAATGGTGGGTGGGATTGTTAAAGTCCAGATTAATTTTGAGCCGGTAGCAGAAGCTACTGAGGAAGTAATCCCCGAAGCCACTTCTGAACCAGTTGCTGGCGAAACACCTGCTGTGGTAGGTCCGGATGATGCTTCTGTGCTTATCAAGGGGCTGGTGGATGCCGAAAAGACACTGACCATGCAAGACCTGTTGGGAATGGCAGTCCTGAATCTCAATGTTACCCACCCCAAAGGGGACCAGATTGACGTAACGGGTATTTTGATGAAGGATATCCTTGCCCAGGTAAGCATACCCGCTGAGGCAACAACTTTGGTGCTGACAGCCAGCGATGGCTATACTTCCGAGGTTTCCCTTGCAGATGTGCTTGCCTGTGAAACCTGTCTTTTGGGTTGGGATGAGGAAATGCTGCGAACTTATATGCCTGGCTTTGAGAGCAGTAGTCGGGTCAAAGACCTGGCTGAAATTGAAGTCAAATAGAGTAGAAAAAACGGGCGGGAGAAGATTTCCCACCCGTTTTCATAATTCAACATGAAAAAACATACTTTCCTACTGCTGGTATTGGCTGTTGTTTTTGGTTTGACTGCCTGCCAGCCCAAAGAGAAGACTTCACTGGTTATCTTCGCGGCTGGAAGTCTTATCCAGCCCTTCACGGAACTCGAGCAGGCCTTTGAACAAAAATATCCAGAGATCGATATTCAGGCAGAATACCACGGGTCCATCCAGGTAATACGGCATGTTACTGAGCTGCATGAAGCTATTGACCTGGTTGCTACCGCTGACCAAGCACTCATGCCCATGCTCATGTATGAAGTTAACGTTCCTGGAACAAACCAAGCATATGCCCAATGGCATATTAATATGGCCACCAATGCGTTGGCAATTGCCTATCACGACAACAGCAAATACGCGGATGAATTGACTGAGGATAACTGGTGGGAAATACTTTCCAGACCGGATGTTAAGGTTGGTCTTTCTGATCCCCGTTTTGACGCGGTGGGATACCGTCAGTTAATGTCTTTCAGCCTCGCTCAAATCGTTTATAAGAATCCGGATATTTTTTATAACTTCCTGGAAGACCAGTTCACCTATCCAATTCGCCTGGTTGATATGGGAGATATGCAAATTATCAGAATTCCTGAAATCCTGGAGACGACAAAAAGCAGTCACATTATGATGCGGGGTTCCAGTGTTGCTCTTATCTCACTTTTGGAAGCGGGGGAGGTGGATTACGCCTTTGAATATGAAAGCGTAATTCAGCAACACGGCTTTAGACTGCTCAAACTTCCAAACAGCTTGAATTTGGGAGATCCGAGCTTGGAAGAGGACTATGGCAAAGTCACCGTCCGGATGGACTTTCAACGCTTTGCCACGGTCGATCCCATTTTTAAGGGGGAGCGGATTACTTACGGACTGACCATCCCTTCTAATGCCCCCCACATGGTTGAAGCGCTTCAGTTTATCCGGTTCCTTTACAGTCCTGAGGGTCAGGCGATCATGCAGCAAAATTACCATCCGCTCTTGATCCCGGTAGTTGTTAATGGAGTGGAAAACGTGCCTGACGAACTGCAAAGTCTTTTGGACCTTCCGTGAAGAATAAACCTCTACCGTTCGGTTTTGTGTTGGCAGCCAGTCTGCTGATACTTTTCATCATCCTGCCTGTGCTCGTAACCCTGTTTTCAACATCGCTTGAAGAACTGCTCACGACCATCACAGATAGAGATGTGGCGCATTCCATCGGACTGACATTTTTAGCTGGTGGTATTGCCACATCTATCGGGATACTACTTGGTTTGCCGCTGGCTTATATCCTTGCGCGAACCAATTTCCCGGGAAAATCCCTATTGTCAGGTATTGTTGACCTTCCGCTCATTATTCCCCATACCGCTGCTGGTATTGCTCTGCTGCTTGTGTTTGGAAGGATGGGTATTGTGGGTAGTCCCCTGTCGAAAATCGGCTTGTTTTTCACTGACAGCTTGCCAGGCATTGTGGTTGGGATGATGTTTGTCAGTTTACCCCTGTTGGTGAATGCCAGCCGGGAAGCCTTTTCCTCGGTCGACCCAGAACTTGAGCAAGTGGCGCGTACTGATGGGGCAAGCGCCTGGCAAATTTTCTGGCAGGTCACACTCCCATTGGCTTGGCAAGGAGTCCTTAGTGGAGCGATAACCATGTGGGCTCGCGGTATCAGTGAGTTTGGAGCGGTGGTGATTCTGGCTTATAGTCCAAAAATCATCCCGGTGTTAATTTACGAAAGATTCCAGGGATTTGGGCTCTCCTCCGCCACACCCGTGGCTTCCTTGCTTCTGATTTTGGTTTTGATCTTGTTTGCCCTGCTCCGCTGGCTGGCACGATCCGTGGAAACGAATTAATATCTCTTTGCCTATCCCCCGCTAGCCTGATCCTGACATGAGTAGACCAAATGAGTCTTGCGGTTGAGATCTTCTTAGGTATTTTTTATTGTCCACTTCATGCATTTATATTCCCAGCTTTCAAAATATTTTTAAATTACTAGTTTTAGACATTTACCTTGTTACTAAAAAACAAAGAAAGGCGTTTTTTGGGCAATTTGGGGTTAGAATTACAGTGGTGTGATATGGTTTAACTATCCATTATTGGATATTTTTATAGAGAGGAGTTTCAAAATGGCAATACATCTCTACTTATCTTTACTTCCGGAAGCTTTGATTGCCTCTATGTTGTCCCCTGAGGATTTTGGCACCTACTACGCGGTAGGCTCCGCCAAGAAATCCCGCGGGCAGGCGATGTTTTTTGAGGTCGATCCGAACTTCCGCCACCCTTATTTTCGAATGGAGGAAGCAATCCAACGATGCGTTCCCCACGAAGATGGAAGTCTGAAAGCTTCTGTTTATGTGTCCGTCTATCGCGTTCTGGAACACATGGACCTCGACGCTCTGATGCACCTCTATCTGACTACCATGGATGGCCGTACTTTGGAATTGAGCCCATCGAATCAAATCCCAAATGGAACCGGAAATCTCCATCTTTATCAGGAGATCGTACCTGTTTCGCCGCTGGTTGTCAGCCGGCTTGGACCTATGGAATTCATTGACCAAATCGTGCGTAACCCCGTTTCCCTGGTCAAACTGCCGGCAATTGTGTTTACTGAGTTGCTGTTGGGTGAATTGGCTGAAGATCCGGAAATGGGCTTGATGGAAAACCTGCCTTACAGCAATCGGGATCACTTACGCCAATGCCTGACGGACGTGAAAACCAAATATGCTTCCACAAAAATGGTTGACCGCACTCATTCTCCTGACGTACATTACAGAACCATCAAGAACGGTTTTTATGTAGGCAATCAGGAGCAGTTGCGTTATTTCCCGATGCCCAGCCCTGAAGAAATCCGTACAAACAACTATCGCTGGTTCAGATCAGCAAATATGTAAACCGAAGGTGAAATATTATGATGGATAATTTTACAACTTGGATCTATATCGCCATTGCTGCCGGGCTTCTGTCAATGGCAGTTGCACTTTATTTGTATTTCTGGGTGATGAAACAAGACCCCGGAACAGAGCGGGCTATTGAAGTTGCCTCCTGGATCAAAGAAGGCGCTAACGCTTACCTGGTGAAACTTTATCGTTCCCTGGGAATTCTATCGGTCATTATCGGCATTATCATCGCTTTGGTTTTCAGCATACAACCTGAAACCGCAGGCGGTGGAGCGGTGACCCTGCACGTTCGCGAAGGTGTGATCATGGCTGTGGCCTTCGTGACAGGGGCAGTTAGCTCTGCAATTGCTGGCTACCTTGGCATGCGCGTAGCCGTTGAAGCCAACGTGCGCACTGCTACCGCTGCTAATTTCAGTTTATCCAAAGCATTCAAGCTATCCTTCAATGCCGGCGCGGTATTGGGATTGGCAATGGTTGGGATGGCCGTCATCGGTATGAGCATGATTTACCTGTGGACCAGTTCCGCTGAAGCAGTTTTGGGTTTCAGCTTTGGGGCTTCCACGCTTGCGCTGCTGGCAAAAGCGGGCGGAGGTATTTACACCAAAACAGCTGATATTGCCGCCGATCTGGTTGGCAAAGTCGAAGTTGGTATCCCCGAAGATGATCCCCGCAACCCGGCTGTTGTTGCCGATAATGTCGGTGACAACGTCGGTGATGTGGCTGGAATGGGCGCGGATATTTTTGACAGCTATGTAGCCAGTGCTGTGGCTGTGATGCTGCTTGGCGGCTCGATGGGTCTTACTCAGGCAGAAAACATCAAGTACACCATCATCCCCTTGATCCTGTGTATGCTGGGCATTTTTGCTTCCCTGATTGGGATTGCCCTGGTTCGGGTAAAAGAAGGCAAAAAACCGGGACCTGCGCTCAATCGAGGAACAGTCATCACTTGTATTGTTTACGCCGTAATCCTGTTTGCTTTTGTGAGTTTGACAGGTGTCTACATGGGTGTTTTCTGGGCAGCTCTTACCGGTCTGATAACCGGTGTGATCATCGGTTTTACTTCGGACTACTTTACCAATGACAATTACCGACCAGTTCAGGAGACCAGCCGGGTCTCAACCTCTGGTTCTGCAATCACGATCATAACCGGTTTCAGTTATGGTCTGATCTCGATTGTCCCTTCCATTGTCGGAATTGCAGCAGCGACATTGATTTCCTACAATGTGGCGGAAGCTTTGGGCATGAGCGGCATTTATGGCATCGGTATCAGCGCGGTAGGTATGCTTTCCATCAGCGGTATGATTGTATCTGCGGATGCCTACGGCCCGATCGTGGATAACGCCCGGGGCATCGCTGAGATGGCGGAAATGGATCACGAGGTCATCGTGCGGGCGGATGAACTGGATTCGGCCGGAAATACCGCCAAAGCGATCACCAAAGGTTTTTCGATCAGTGCTGCCGCTCTGACTGTGCTGGCTCTTTTTGCCGCTTATTCTGAGGTTGTGAGCGCGGCTGGGATCGAGATTACAATCAGCCTGAGGGAACCCCTGGTTGTGGCGGGCGTGTTCCTGGGCGCGCTGACCCCACCGCTTTTCAGCGCCTTGACCATGCTCTCAGTCACTCATAACGCATTTGACATGATCGAAGAGGTGAGACGTCAGTTCCGGGAGGAACCTGGAATTCTGGCTGGAACGCACAAACCTAACTACGAGCGTTGTGTCAGTCTGGCAGCAGAAGGAGCTCTTTCCTCCTTGATTTTGCCAGCTTTTTTGGCTGTTGGACTGCCTCTTTTGGTCGGTTTTATCCTTGGCCCCAACGCCCTGGGAGGTTTCTTGGGTGGAGCAATTTTCACCGGCGTTATTTTTGCCCTCTTGATGAGCAACGCTGGCGGACTCTGGGATAATGCCAAAAAGTACATTGAAACAGGCAAGTTTGGTGGACCTGGTTCTGAAGCTCACAAGGCTGCCGTTGTTGGAGACACGGTTGGCGATCCTTTCAAGGATACTGCCGGACCTTCTTTGAACACTTTGATCACGGTCATGAGTTTGGTTTCTTCCCTGTTTGCTCCAATCATTGCTTTGGTCCATCTTTTCTAAAGTTTAGATTTATCAAAAGACTGCCTGTTCATTCAGGCAGTCTTTTGATAACCAGGCTTACAAAAGCGTTCTGTCAGTTTTTGGAGCTATCACTCATGAATCACAGCCATGTTTCCAAGAACAGACCATGAATTCTCGAAGATCTCCGTAGGGATTTCGTAAAAGCGTCCGTTGTTCAAATAGCGTAAATGAGTTTCATTGTATCCAGTGAGAATAACTACATGCTCATAGGGAGCGACGATTGAAATTCTGCCCTGACTGTCCTTGTAGCTTACCGGGTTGCTGTATTCCATGTTGCCGATCACCCAAACGATGATGGGTTTATCCTCGGACAACTTTTGTTTGACCTGATCGATCGAGTATCCGGTCACAGCTTTGGCAGGCAGACCATAGGCCTGCAGTAGATCGGCGATAGGTCTCGCGTGGACTCCATAGGCATAGGGAGGGATCTGCCCCCAGGCGTCCGTTGTCACTTCACCAACAAAGCCAAAATCTGGATTATCAGAAAGCGGTAGGGCAGTTTGAAAGCTGTATTCATAAATTGAAAGACCAAAAAAATTCGCCCAATCCACAGCCGCGCTGGCCTCACAACCAAGCTCATAGGTTTGTTCATGCCCATAGACTGGATAGATATAATGGCTTGCCGGGTAATCCCACACTTCTGGGGTTGTATCCGGCTGGGGTGTTGGAGTAGCAGGAACTTGCTGACTCAAGGTTGGGGCAGGAGTACTTGCTTTTTGCTCCAGTTGAGTGCTGGAGGGTCTGATGGCTTCAGTTGGAGTGGTGAGTGCTTCGGTTGTAAGAAGGTTTTCCCGGGGAGTTGCTTCGATCTGGCAGCCAGCAAGAAAAGCTATCACAAGAAACAAAGCCAGGCTCATAACCAGGGGGTTGTTCGTTCTTTGCATTCCCTAAGTTTACAAGAAATTGATAAAGAAAAGATTTAGAAAATCCCTTTCTCAAAGAAGGTATAATCCACAAATAGGAAAACCTGATGGCCAATCACCTTCGTTTGACCTTATTTCTTCTAATTTCTCTATTCATTTTGGTTTCTTGCGGCCAGCCAGAACCGATTTACTCGGATGACTTCAGCAACGCTGACTCAGGTTGGGATGTCTTTGAAAACGCCAGCACTTCTGCCAATTACAACGAAGGCAGCTACAAAATCAACTTGAAATTGAAAAATCAAGAAAAGTGGATCCTGGCAAATCAGGATTTTGGGAATGTTGCCGTTGAAGTGGATGCCACTCGCTTAAACGGAACGGATGACAACAGCTATGGGGTGGTCTGCAAATTTCAGAGCATAAAGCAATATTACGCGGTTGTCATCTCAAGTGACGGGGCTTACATGATCGAAAAACGCGTTGGAGGCGTTTACCAACGCCTGACCGGTGATTATTTTGAGTTGTCAGATCTGATTCAAAAAGGAAGCACCCTGAATCGTATCCGGGTTGAATGCGGGCAAGATTATTTGGCTCTTTTTACCAACGGGAAATTGGTTGACAGAGTTGAAGAGAGCGAGTATCTCGAAGGCGACGTCGGCTTGATTGCCACGACCTATGGAGAAGCAGGCTTGACCGTAAGTTTTGATAATTTTGCGGTTTATGAATTACCCTGATTTTTAGTTTGATTTTTTGAGAGAAGAACCTGGTTCTTGAGAGCGACCAGGAGTTTTTTTTGTGTCTCTTCCTCAAAAAAATCCAGATATCGGCGGATCCGGCTGGCGATGTGCGCATCATCGCTGTCCGCCAGCACTTCCCTTAGCAGATAGGCTGTCTCCTGTTGCGAGTGTTTAGCCAGGGCTGAGACAACTTTGAGGAGATGATTATCCAGGGTTTGGTCCTGGCTGATCAGGAAGGGGCGGATCCATCGGAAATAAGCTGGCAGATCATCGCCAGAGCTTTTGGGAACCAGGTAGGCCATGGCTTCCAAGCCAATCTTTTGTTGGTGAGACCTTCCATCTACCAGGAGTCGGTCAATCAAGTGTTTCCATTCGTCCGGGATTTCCTTGAGCAAGTTTCTGGTGGCTTTCGTAAAGATGGCTTCGATCACTGCCCGGTCAAGCGGCTGCTCAAGCCAGGCATCTATCAATTCAAGCACCTGCTCTTTGTATTCTATCGGAATGTCCCCAATTAAATTGGTTGATAAATCCCGGGTTTCAAAGTAGTCATCGGTCCATAACTGGTCAACAAGCCTCAAGATCTCATCCGGATGAGCTTTGCTCAGGTATTTTAAGCGGGCTTCAAGGTGAGGGAGCACTTTCTCTGGCAAATCATAATGCCGCATGAAACTTTTCGGCATGGATTCTTGCTGCTGTTTGTGAGAATAGCGATGGTAAAAGCCCAGGATTGCATGGAATTCATCCTGAAAAGCTTCTGGATCCTGGTAAAGTTCAGCAAGCGTGTCGATTTGTTGGTTGAGGCGGGTCAGGTCAATGGCTGCCATGCGGAAATTATAGCTTGAATTGTGTGGTCATTTATGCTAATGGAAGCTTTCCAGGAGTCTAAAGAAAAGGAGGAGAACTTTTCTTCTCCTCCGGTTTCAGTTTTTTTTGAAGCAAAGTAATTAGTACCCTTTGGCAAAATAAGCGCGTTTTGTGGTCTTTTGGCCAGAATAGAAGCAAATTCCTTCCCCTTCAGCCGGCGCAAAGTTACGCAGGGTGGCACGGGTTTCTTCCTTGATTTTGGCTTCATTGTCAGCGTCGTCAAACCACCAGCCAACTGCCCAGCCTTTATTTTCAACCACATCTTTAAAAGTGTCGTACTCAGAGACTTCAAAAATATGCTCATCGCGGAATTTGGTGGCTTTATCAAACAAGTTGTTTTGGATCGTGTTTAGCACATCGCCCACTGCCTGGACGAAGCCTTCCATGGGGATGAAACTCTTGCCAGCTTTGCCCAGGATATCGCGCCGTGCCAGGGCAATGGTGCCTTTCTCGATGTCTTTCGGTCCGATTTCGATCCGCAGAGGTACA
>JAQVUC010000027.1 GCA_028699715.1 Anaerolineaceae bacterium
ATTCTAAAAAAGAATATCGATTTTTTGCCATATCGTTTGTTTCAGAATCGATATCTTTCCTGGATGTGTGTTTTCCAGTCATTTAGACCGCTTGTGTGGAAGCTGCTGAACAGACTTTCCGTACTTACGCTAACAAATTTCTCTTGATCAACTAATAACTTTTTCCACACTTTTGTTGCGGATTTGCCTAAATCACGAAGAGCAGGGGAGGTGATTTTCTTAAAAGCTTTGTTTGCTTCAGGACAGATGTGAAGCACGGACACCTTATCTGCTCCTAATTCGTGAGCCTGCTCCATTTTTGCTGCAAGGAATTGCTGGCGCATAAATTGATAAAAAGGTTCATAAAACAAAGCATCAAAGGAAGGTAGGAGGTCTAAATTTACTATGCAATCTGATTCGTCGACCAAGTGTTGGTAGATTTGCAAGCGGTCTGTCCCGTTTTTGGAAAAGTGCAAATTGGTGGGGGAGTAAGATTCTGTATACTTCCACTCCATCAATACTATCTGGTGTTGATTATGGATGTCTTCGAACATGACAATCGCATCTGCGCTGGTGAAGTTGGCTCCGCGGGAACGCTTTCCTATGCCTCTAACTTTTTCTCTAAGGTAGTTTTCTGCTCCAATCCACTCAAAAGAGACAAACATTCCGTCTTCAACAGGCAGCATTTGACTGATTTGTGGATAGATCGGACGAAGTAAGGCAGCCAGTTCTGTAGGTTTGTCTGCGAAGGGAAAAAGGAAATTAACACAGCAAACCTGCGAATCACAGAGATGGTTACTTGGCTTTTCTCCATGTTCATCGTGCCATTTGATATTATGTCTTTTGAAAAAATGAATTGCATCTTCACGGATTGGCGGGTAAAGATTTTGTTCTGAGTATTTAACTGGCAAACAGAAGGGATAGGATTTCCCTTTGTACATTCCGTCTATGCGAGCCTGATCTGAAATAATTGAGCTGTGGGTCTTAAATTGGATTTGATGGGATTTAGCTATGTTTTTATATGTGCTCATTTTTCTCCACAGGACTATCCGTGTTCGTTATGAGGTTCAGGCAACTTTATCATAGGTTTAGTCACTATTATTCCAAGATCGAGTTAAACCACTTTCCTTCATGGGGGGAGAGGGAGATTTGATAAAACTCGTTTTCCGATTCAACTTTGATACCTGTTTTCACATCGATGAGATTCGGTAACTTTTCCACTCCAAGTTGTGACGCCGATAGTTGGATTTGGCGGGTTTGCATTATAAGGTTTAATACAAATAAGTGCTCGATTTGATCTGTCTCTGGATTCCGGCGGACTTGTACGATCAAATTATCCTGACCTTTTCCCAAAAGTGGAAAATCGCAGCTATGGTTTCCAATATCCGCCAGGCGCTTGAAAAGTGCCAGGCGTTCTTCTGGGATCTCGTCCAGCTTGTCGCTTGTCATCAGCACTCCTCCGCTCAATCCAGCCAGAGTAACCAGAGCTTCGGTTTCCGCATCGGTCAGATGGTGGAATTCTGAACGCAACAAAACACAATCCGGATCGGTCTGGTAAAGAATGCCGTTGATAAAATTTCGGTTAGGGATGGCAGCAAGGGGGGAGCGTTGATTGCCGCTTTCCAGCCACTCTACGCCCATATCGTTGCCAATGCGAACGCTTTCAAAAAGACCGACTCCAGCCCAAAGCGGAACACCGCAACCGGCCAATACTGTCTCACTACCTGCAGCCTCGCGGATAAGCTGGATGCCTTTCCGCCAATATTCAACTCTTGTCAGTCCGCCTTGGTGCGTCTGAAGGCGATCAGGACCCTGATCCATGGCCAGGTGCAGGAAATCCACTTTGAGGTATCTGACACCCCAATCGGAGCACCAGGTCTGGATGACGTGGGTCAACCAGGCTGCCGCCTCTGGATGGGTGACATCCAAAATATGGTATTCCTCACTTTGTTTGTGCCAACGAAATTCCCCGTAAAAGCGCATGCAAACGTAGGGCTTGCCTGTTTGTTTGTCTCCGACAAGCCAATCAGGGTGTTGGCTGTACAATTTACTCCTGTTCCCAACCAGGAAGGGAGCGATCCACAAGCCCGGAATAAAGCCAGCTTCGCGAATTTTTGTGACGATGGGCTTCATACCATTCGGGAATTGAGGTTTTGTAAACAGCCAATCTCCCATTTCAGGCGTAAAGCCATCATCTACCAGGAAGACTTTGAGATTCAAGTTGGTTTTTTTAACCGTCTCGCAGGCTGCTTTGAGATTTTCCAGGATCTTCTCCTCGTTTATAGTTGCGTAGTAGTTGTACCAGGAGCACCAACCAGTGATCCGCTGTGGGGAAAGTTTGGGAGGGGTGGGTGAACTGCCCGCAACCAACCTGGCCCACTCGCGTAAGCCAGATTCAACAGCGTCCGCTTGCCAGATGAAAAGAGTTTCTGACCTGCAGAAATCATCCTGGCTGGGTTTGCTGTCCCAATTGGTCTCTACCAGAAGGGAGTAGCTTTCCTGCCCAGGACTGTGAATAAAGCTCTGTTGAAAGCGATCATGGCGGTCAAAGCCAAGCATGAGGATATTTTGTGCGTCCCTGGAAAGCAGTTGTGTCATCGCGTAGGAGAGAAAAGTTTGTTCAGCAGGGCAGGCCTCGACCTGATGAAATACGCTTGCGTCCCAACTGTGATTGCCATTTGCAAAGAATCTTTCAACACCAATAATAGTCTCGAAACAAATTCCAAAACTATCCAAAGGCTCCGAAAAGCCCTTATTTTCAAGGGAGTACTGTAGCTGCAACCCTTGTGGACCCTCCAGAATGGAAAGTATGAACGAGGCAGGTTTTTCTAATTTCAGTTCAAAGGTGAGGCGTGTTGTAGTAGCGTCCTCTTTATCGACACGAAAATCCGTCTGGGGGTAATGGATGTTGTTGACTACAGGATGGACACCATTCAAACGAAGATCGCCGCATTGGAGGCTATAACCCTCATCCAGATTGAGAACAAGTAGATTTTTGGATGGCATCAGGTAAACCTTTCAGAATCGATTCTAACAGGCCTTTCAGGCACTTTCCGAACGACTAAAGAGTACTTCCTGGCGTTTTTGAGCCGATTCAGCCGCGCCCAAAGCCATATCCAAAGACAAGGCTCCATCCCGGATGGGGGTGCGGGTATTGCCACCAGTTCGAATGGCCTGGATCAGATCCAAAAGTTCGGCCAGGTGCATATTGCGATCGCTCTGAATGGATTTGCTTAGCAGCGGATCAGCCCCGGTGAAATGCAGCTGCGCTGTATTCGCGTTGGAAAACTCTGCCGTGAGCTTTTCTGCAACCAAACGGTAATCGTTGATCCACTTGCCAGGAATGGCGTTGTTTGTGGCATAAACAACGCCCATAGCTCCATTTGCAAAGCTATAAATGGTAGCGCTGACATCTTCGATGGTATAACCAGGCACATCCTGATGGAAAAGGTTTTCCTGTCGGCTGAAAACGCTGACGGGTTCACCCATCAAATAGCGCATCAGGTCGATCATGTGGATCACTTGTTCAACCAGCTGTCCTCCCGATTTTTCGCGTTCGCGCCACCAGGGAGCATGCAGGGCATTGCAAAAATACCTGGCTGTCATCAGTCCAGGTCTGCCAGCCTCTCCAGAATGGAGCAGCTGCTTGACGATCTCGATGGCTTCGCCGAACCGAAACATGAAGCCAACCTGGCTCTTCACACCGGCTGACTCAACGGCTTTGACCATACTCCAGGCTTGCGGGGAGGTAAGCGCAATCGGTTTTTCAATGAAAAGGTTGATACCCGCCTCAGCGGCCAGCTGCACTTCATCAGTATGGGCGAAAGGCGGCAAGGCAATTAACAATAGATCAAGCTCAACTTGATCGATCAACTCATGATGGTCAGTAAAAACAGCTGCTTTGCCGTTTGTGTAGGTTTCGCGATAAGTGACAGCATTCTGGGGGTTTTGGTCGCAGAAAGCTATGAGTTCAACCTCGTCGGAGAGACTGACCAAATTTGCGGCGTGGCGGTGGGCAAACCCTCCACAGCCTAAAATTGCGGATCGAATTTTTTTACTCATGCTCACCTGATCTTATCTCAGAATTGCAGCACTACTTGGAGGGCGTCTTCAGGATGCGTATCCAAAAGTTCAAAAGCTTGCTCAGCCTCTTCAAACGGGAACTGATGCGTGATGAGCGGTTTCAGATCAAGTTTGCCGGATGCCTGCAGGTCGTAAATGGTGCGGATCAAGCGCAGACGGTTCCAGCGGGTGGAGAGGTCATTGCTCACGCCGCCAATCTGCGAACAAACCAACTGAATGCGGTTGTGATGAAACTCTTCTCCGAGAAAAATCTGCTTGGCTTCTCCCTGGATGAAACCCAGAACCACTACTCGAGCCGCATAAGCGACTGAGCGAATGGCTTCGTTCAGGGCAGCACTGGAGCCTGAGGCTTCGATGCTTACATCGGCACCCAAACCGCGGGTGAGGTCCTTGATCGCCTCCGCAGGTTTGGTTTCTTTGGGATTAATAGCGATATCGACAGCTCCATGGATTTTAGCCAGGTCCAGCCTCTGTTGGTTGAAATCCATACCAATCACCCGCGCGCCTGAAAGCTTTGCCAGCCTGGCAACAATTTGTCCCACAACACCCTGGCCGAACACCGCGACAGTCTCTCCCAGGTGGATGTTGGCATCCAAAACACCGTTGAGGGCAATAGGTCCCATGTGGGTAAAGATGCCCATGAGTGGCTCCAAGCCAGCAGGAACAAGGCGGTCATGAGCCCAATCTTCCTGGGCGATGTGCCAGCTTTTGTGCCCCCAAGTGCCGCCAATGACGTCTCCGGCTTTCAGGAGCTTCACATTCGGTCCCAATTCGATCACTTCGCCCACTTCTTCATAACCCCAACCGACCAAAGGGTAGGGCATGCTGGGAGAGATCGAGGGCAAAAAAAGCCTTCGCACTGGATCCCATTCTTTCTGAATGTAAACGTTTGTTCCGCGATAAGCTGTCAGTTCTGTACCGGCGCTTATTCCGGAATAGAGTGTTTTCAGGCGAACTTCGCCTGCTTGTAACTGCCTGTCTTCAAGATCTTGATAGGAAATCGTTTTTGGCTGGCTTATGACGAGCACTTTACCTTTTGTCACTCAAACCTCGTTATTTGTCCGTATTTTTGATCCACAGGGCTTGATAGGGTTCCAAGCTCAATTCCAACTGACCGTTTTTCACCTCGAAGGTGCTATCGCTGATGAGGTCTTCAAGCTTTCCTCGAGCAGTGAGGCCGAATTCCTGTGTATCAATGGTCAATTTTAAAGTGTCGGAGCTAATATTGACCAGTGTCAGAATACGAGATGAACCGTCAGGGCTTGTTCTAAGTAAACTAAAGACTCGATCTTCCAGGAAAAATACTTTTTGCTGACCCTGAGGATGAAAGGCGGCTTGATTAATGCGCATAGACAATAAATGCTTATACTGTGAGAAGACTTGTACCTGATGTAACCCAGGATTATCTAGAGTATTTTCAAGCTCAGATAAGTCAAATTTTTCGCGATTGATCGAACGTGCTCGGCCAGTTCTCTGCAAATTGGTAAGTGAATTACGTGAACCAAAAAGGCTGTGATAATAAATGCCTGGCACCCCTGCCAAACAGAGCAGAATGACTTGCGAAGCCAGGAAACGGGGGATGTCAAGATTTTTATTAGGATTTTCGGGGTCATTTAGAGCATCGAACAGGGTGGTATTCAATTCGTAAACAACCTGACTCCCATCCGGATTGGATTTGTGTGAAACTTGTCCACCATGCGCCAGGACCTGATCAACAATCGCATCAACCTCTTGCTCAGAAAGAAGTCCTTTGGCGGGCATAACTCCGATACCATCATGAGAGGCAATGAAGTTGAAGAAAATACCATCCTCATGCAATGAATCCACCCATTTTGAAATCGGTCCGGCGCTGCCGGTCATCAGGGTATGTAGCACCAGGGGGGCGAGCGGAAACTGATAAACCATGTGGGCTTCATCTGTCCGTCCTGTTAGTGGATCAACCTTGCCAAAATAACTGATATTTTCCTCATGAGGGACATTGGTCTCTGTGATGACAACAACATCTTTTCCAGTCATATCCAGGATCAGACGCATCAATTTCACAACGCGATGGGTCTGCTCCAGATGGATGCAGGGTGAGCCAGATTCTTTCCATAGATAGGCAATGGCGTCCAAGCGGATCAAGGATGCTCCCTGACTTACATAAAAGACCAATAAATCCAATATCTCTACTAAAACCTCAGGGTTGGAAAAATTCAGATCGATTTGATCAGCACTGAAGGTGGTCCAAACGCGTTTTTTGCCAGTGTTGGTATGAAATTCGGTCAGTACCGGGCTTGTGCGTGGGCGGACCAAATCGGAAAAATCCCAATCTGGTTCAGGCACGATGAAATAATCTCTATAGTCTGGATCAGAAGCCAGAAAACGCTTAAACCACTCGCTTTCCTGTGAAATGTGATTGATAACTGCGTCAAACATGATTCGTTTGGATGCGGCCAGATTGCGAACGTCTTCCCAGCTGCCAAGGTTGGGATCCACCTGGCGGTAGTCAATGACTGAAAAGCCATCATCAGAAGAATAGGGATAGAAGGGCAGGATATGAACCGCGTTGATCAAACCATCCAGATTATTGGTCAAAAATTTATCCAAAGTTCTCAGTGTGGGCTGGTTGGGTTCCTGGACAATATCACCGTAAGCAATTAAAAGAATATCTTTCTGAGTGAGCTCATAACTGCCCGTAGCAGATTTTTCATGAATTTGTATTTCAGGATAACGATCAAAAATATCGAGGATTCTTTTTGAATATTCTTTTGCTATCTGTGGACCGTACAAAACGTCAAGGTGCTCATGGATTTGCTGGATAGGATCACTTGGCATCATTTTCTCCTATGTAAGGCTTTCAAGCATATCGGCCAGTTGCTCTTGCAACCTGGTCAAGGAATAGGCTTTCTGACAAATTCTAAAATTCTTTTCGGTAACGGATTCACGATGATCACGATCGGTGAGGAGCCTAACACAATCATCCGCCGCTTTTTGGATGGTCTCTTCAGGCACTTTAAGTAATTTGGTCTCATCCATTCCGACAATCTTTTCACCTAAAGAAACAACATCAAGCCCACTGGATTTGATATCAGCTGCAAAAACAGGATATTCAAAGAGAACTACTGGCAGACGGGCACGCAGTGCCTCCAGCAATTGGTTGCCCCAACCCTCCCAGACGCTGGGGTAGGTGACAAGATCAGCAGAAGCATAGCAATCCCACAAAGAATATAACTTTTTGTCAGCATGTTCCTGGCGAGTATTGGCAACAATTGGTGCGATGTGCTTGATTTTTACGTTTTCCCGGGCAGCTTTATCAAGCAGCCTTTGCAGGTAGGTACCAGTAGCATCATCCTTATCGTAGCCAGCTAAGACTAAGACAATGTTGCTGTCTTTTGAGAACTTCTGCCCGTTATAAAGCCTTGTGTTTAACAGTTTTTCTCGCCTATCAGGTTCATTGAGAGCTCTTACCAAATCGATGGCCAGCTCGATCGCCTTGCGGGTCACGATCCTGGTGGCCTGTAATATGAAAATATCATTGGGTTTCAACCCAATACTGTCACGTAAATCCCGGTTGTACTCATCCAACTGCCCCTCAGTACTGTCAAAATCCATTACGTTTGGGACAATGAGCGCATCTACTCCTTTGCGTTCGTAAAGCTCATCCTTAGCCAAACTGTTGATAACCACGTGCCTGATATCGGGTTTGTGGGGAGGCAAATAGCGGTCGGCGATTTCCATAACAGGGTAACAAGTTAGATTGATATCCCCTTTGCGTTCCCAGTAAAAGTCGTGGTGATGAGCGATTGCTGGCAGAGCGAGCTTTCTTCGCACATTTTCCAAGGCTACCGCGGCAGGCAGATTCATGGCAACGCTCCAAAGGTTGTTTGGCAGCAAAAGGTCAATTTGGTTTGAGCGGATAAAATCTTCAAACTTTATTTCCAGCGATCTGGCACGGTCCGAAATTTCATCCCACAACTCAGATACTGAAAAATCAGTAAGTTTTCTGAAGGAATTCCGATCAATCAGTTCGATCTCAGATAGGTGGTGGTACATTTCCGGAATGAGACATCCATCCCGAACGCCTAAATCTCCAGCACACAAAGTGACACGGTGTCCTAAATTTTCAAGAGCTGTCTGCCACTTCTCAATCTCCAACGAAACGCCATCAGTATTACCAACCTGGTAATGAAAAATCGCGATGTTCTTTGACGATGTCAAAACAATCTTCCTCTTATAGTCGTTTTTCTTATTGAATCAGCTCCAATTTCAAGCATGTAAGTATATTCCAAACACGGTCGAATTAACCATCTTGGCTATATACAAAATTTGTCTGGAAAAGAGCACGGTTCAAATTCTAGCCTTTAACACCTCCGGCGGTCAGACCTTCGGTCAGATACTTTTCCAATGCAAGGAACAGGATCATGATCGGAATGGTCATGATGGTCGAAGCCGCCATGACAACGTTAGGTCTGGGAGTAGGATCGTTGAAAATTGTATTGATTTTGATAGGCATGGTAAACAGGAATCGATCATTCAAAAATACCATGGCATACAAAAACTCGTTCCAGGCTATCATGAAAGTGTAAATCCCCACCGAGATCAAAGCCGGGATGGCCAGTGGGAGGGTTACTTTCCAAATGACCTGCACTCTGGAACAACCATCGATCAAAGCTGCCTGCTCAATTTCGTCGGGAATGGTCCGGAAGTAGTTAGTGAGCATATACAAAGCCACAGGCAAAGTCTGAGCCATGTAGGTGAACATCAATACGCCCAGGTTGTCCTGCACATCAAAATTGAAAACATCTCCAATTTGTGCCAGCATGGCAAACAGGGGAATGATGAGCAGCACTCCCGGGAAAAGGTAGACGATCAGGATGCTATTGAGCAAAAATTCTTTGCCTTTGAAGCGCAAACGGGCAATCGCGTAGGATCCAAGCACAGCCAGGATGACTGTGACGAAAGCGGTAGGGATGGAAACCCTCAAGGTATTGATGATGTTCACACCAAAGTTTTGATAACTTGGATTGCTTGGGTCAAACAACTCCTTGTAAGCATCAAGTCTTAATCCAGAAGGCACATAGACTGGTTCGCGACCGCCTATTTCAGCTCTGGTCTTAAAAGACGAGCTTACCATCCAGTAGAAAGGGAAAAGGATGCTTGTGAGGAAAAAGATCATCAACACGGCAAATATGAATCGCTTCCAGTTGATCCAGGCTGCCAAATGACTTATCAGGTTTTTATTTTCTGATTCCATGTTAGTTCTCTACTTTCCTCATCACAATTGCCACATAAACTATCATGAATAACGCTAGTATCGACAAAAGGATCATAGCAGCGGCAGCACCGCGGCCAAAATCATACAACCGAAAACTGAATTCGTAGGTGAGAACTGGCAGCGTTTTTGTACCAAATCCACCTCCGGTGTAAAGAAAGATATCGTCAAATTTA
>JAQVUC010000028.1 GCA_028699715.1 Anaerolineaceae bacterium
TTGCGGTTGTGCATCGCTCTCAAAAGGTAGAAGGTTATCCTGGGGAACCGAGTTGTTTGCCATTTTCTGAATCCTCTCATCTAAATACCAATATGACACAAGGATAACACCATCAGATGTTATCCTTGTGTTGTTTAGCTAATCGCATCCCTCATCCGTTACCAGTTGATCTGGATGCGCACCTTCTGACGGTCCTTACCGGCAAGATGCTCCTGCAGGAATTGACGGGTGCGTTTGTCCAGCTCGTCCGGAGTGCAGGGCATGCCCGGCTTGGTGATCGCCAGAAGGTATTCAGCCCCATCGATCTCGACCACTTCCAATCCCAGCAGAGCATTCTCGATCCCATCCAGAAATTTTTCCGTGATCGGCTCAGGAATTTTCTGCGCCTGCAGGAAGTTTTGGACTGCGGTTCGTTCTTTCGATTCGATCAGTTTAAGGTTTTGTTGGGCTTGGGCAGTATTGAGGTTCTCAAGCAAGACGTTGACCCACTTGGTTTCTAATTGTTCCAGCTCAGCATGAATGGCTTCCAGGTCATTTCCTTTTAGCTCCCTGATCCCTTCTGCTGCAGGTGAAAAACCACAATATGGGCAGGCAGAGTTTTGCTTCAAGTCTTCCTTGCGGAAGTTGAAACAGGACCGCATGGCTTTTAGCTTGTCCTGGAGATTGTTTAGTTCCATCGTAGGCAGCAAATTTAATTTGCTCAAGGCTCGCAACTTAGCCCAGCGCGGATCCGCAGTGATTTGCGTTTTTTTCTGATCCTGTTCCCGGTCAAGGCGCGCTTTTTGGTGCAGCTCCTGGTAGCGCTCCATGTAGTCCAACTGCAAATTTTCGAGATTGGCACGCAATTGCTGACCGATCTTGGCAGCCTTGCGTTTCTCGCGGTTACCGAGAACCTCGAGGATGTGGTCCTGGGCTCGATCAAAAGATGCGCGCCAGGGGTCCGAAGGCTGCAACAGCTCGCGGGCATCTTTCAGATAATCCCAGAGCGGACGAATCGTTGTTAGTACCTCAAAAATGTTGCCCAACTCTTCCATCTTCTCGCGCGCTTTGAAACCAGCCCGTATTTCCCCCAAGCCCAAATCGAGGTTGGATAGCCTGGAATAATTGGTGAACGCGCTGAATCTGTTCAGAAAATCGCGGAACTTTTCGAGTGCGTCGCGAAAGCCTTTCTGCTCTTCCTCAGAGAGAACCTTCCTTTGCCCCAGCTTGGGTCCGTCGCGCAGATTATCCAGCATGCGCACAAGCTTGCTTTGTTCTTCTGCCAATTTCTGTTGGAATTGACCAACGCCAAGCTCTCTGGATTGGGGGACATCCAATAATTCAGATGGTATGTCATAAGCTGCAAACAACTCCTTGACTGCCAGTTCGGGGATTGGTTTTGGTTTGCTGATGGAAGTGAAAGACAGCAATTGCTCAAGGGTCAACTTGTCGCCGTTGCTACCAATATCTCTGATAGCTCCAGGACGCATATTTACGCCTATCGCTCCTCGCTGTACCAAAGCAGCAAGAATAAGCGAAACTAACTCAGGCTCCAAACCAAAGCGGGTGTCCCGTTCTGCGCCAGGCTCACCCTCGTACAAGGAAAGCCGATTTAAAACCTTGCCAGTTTCAAGTCGATCAATCAAATCCAGAAAATATCCTTCGTATGGGCTATCAAAAATCGCCCAAACAAACTGATTGCTCTCAAAGCGACCCAACTGCAAACCTTCGAGCACACACTGTGCTGTTCTTGATACTGGTCCACCGTTAACCGCACGCAGAGCTTGATCGCAGGCTCCATAGAGAGTAGAGCTGTTTAATTCAATGCCCTGGAATGAAGGATATTGGGGGAATTGTTGCTGGAAATGCTGCTTAAGCAAGGCGCCGGCTAACTTGTACACCTGGTCGCGGAAGGGAAAATCTTTCAGGGAGATGCGCTGTTCAGCAATCACCTCAGTGAGGCTTAGGCTGCGCTCCTGATGCATTACTCTGAAGTTGCGAATGAAATTTTCGTTCATCCAACGAAGCAGAAGACGCTCGTAATCTTTTACTTTGCGATCGTATTGATCACGATTGGTTCCGGAAGAAATGGCAGCCATTTCTGCAGCACCAGCATAAAGCCGCAATATATTATGGAAATAGTCGTCAATTTGATCTGGGAAGATGTAAACCTCGTCTGCTTTTTGATGGAGGTCCTTAATCCCATTCCCATAAAGCGCGTGAAAGTGAATATAGAAATCTCTTTCAGGGTGGGCAGTGGAGCGTTCATTGGCAGCCCCGAGGAAGAGATAGCCTTTGCGGGTGATGCCGTGCCCTTCCCAGGGGATTTCTTTTTCCCAGATACGGAACCCTGAGACATAACTGCCTTCAGTTATTTCCATGAGAGCTTTGACGATATCAAAATAATATCTGTCCAATGTGGATTCGGAGAGTGTCTCAGCTTTTTGTTGGATCAGAGCTTCAAAATCAATATCCTTCTTAAGATCCAGGTAGTACTGGTCATTTTCTTGATTGTGGGAAATGAATTGACCATTTACGGCTGATGAAATTGCTTTTAAGATCGTTTCTGTGGTAACTAAAAGGAAATCCGCATCCATCTCAGGCAAAGGCAGGTAGAGGCAAAGGCGATCTTTTAGTTCGGTTGGCGTGATTCCAATGGGGGCGTAAATATCACTGACAGTCAAACGGTGTAAGGCCAACCCATCGATGATGCGCAGGGCGACATCACGATAATCCTTGGTTTCGTTGGCATATTTCACTTTTTCGGTAAGCACCCTGGCTTTATCCTGGACATTCCTGACATCTGGAATGGTTCGGAAGGCATCATCCTCACAGATCATGCGCCAGTAAGAATCAAAAGTGATCAAGGCGGGCTCGCTTAGTGGAACCTCATGATCAAGCATAGCTTCCATTTCAATGCTCAAAGCCTTCAAAAGATCTCTGCGTTCACCAATGGAAACCTGCTCGAAAACCTCGATGTAAGAAGGATGGACCGGGAACATTTCTACAAAATCATCCAGCCTTTCCGCCATATCGCTGTACAGGGGAGTGAACTTTTCCAGGTGTTTGCGGATCCATTCCGTCTGATAATCTGTTTTTCTCAACAAGCGATGCGAGACCACGTACGCGATATCCTCTTTGACGATCTTTGATTGATCAAAACGGCTTTGGACTCGCTTGATGGAATCAGCAACAAAGGAAAAACGGGGGTTGTCAAAAAGCGCTTCCTGGATGCCGGCGATGAAACGCAAAGGCATGCTCTCACAACTTTCACCGATTTCGCGCAAGAAATTCAGGTCCAGGATAATCTCTTTTTCATCACGGGCTCTGAGGTAATCCAACAATTCGTCCAAAACTATGAGCAAACCTTTGCCTGGAAATTTCTTTTCAAACAAGGCCATCATCTCTGAGAGAAGCAGCTTGTTACTGGTGGTCTCACTTAGAGGCGGGAAATGATACTGAATGCCAATGCTTGCCAGTTGCTTTTCGAGGTCTGTAAAAACAACATCTCGCAAGGCCATCTTGGTTGCCGAGGTTTCTTGTCTTACGACGACAAATTTGCCTGCGATCTCTTCAAGACCTTGCTTTACTGCTGGGTGTTGGATCTTATTTAGAAGATCAGCATGTTCACAGATTGATGAGATGACTGCCATCAAGTGAGATTTTCCTGTACCATAGTTGCCAACTATGAACAGACCCCGACCTTTATTGCTCTCTGAGATATCCAGTGCGGGTAAGATGCGATGGAGGATGACATCTGCCATTCTGTCTGAGATGACATAGGTATCCACTAACTGAGCAGCGGTTTCTTTTTGATTGGCTTTGAGTAATTGAATAACCTCAGTTACTGATTCAAACTGGATAAGATTACGATATTTCATACTTACTCCCATCCTTTACTTGTTCTTTCGTCGATTTATCAAGCTCCTAACAACAAAGCAGTGTCATGCAACACGATCAAATGAGTTCGAGCCCTCGAACAACCAATATACATGAGCATTTCCAAATCAAATCGGACTGAAGAATCAAATTCAGCCAAGATTACCACCTTGCGTTCAAGTCCTTTGAAACGGTGGATTGTCGTGGTCATGATCTGGTTGGGTTGAGAGGTGGCGCGTTCTGACAGGATGAAATTCCCAAGTTTCAACCCGGGTGTCAATGAAGTACGATTTTTGCCTTTAGGTGTGAGAATAACAATGTCCTTAGCGTTCACATCTTCTTCATTCACCAGGCGATGCAGCGTCTTCTGCAGGATTTTGTGCATGCTGGCCTGGTCAGTGTACCCGATCCATTCGGGATCATGCCCTTCAGGGGCATAGCTGACAATTCCTGAAGGATCATTATGAAATTTCATCACAGTGTTGTGGATATGCTTGGTATTGCGACAGTTTTGGTTGAGTGAGAAGGGCTCTTCCTGAATTAATCCTCCAAAATCTGTTTTTCCGTGAAATATGTTCTGATTGTCATCATAGAAAATGTACAAGTAACCATCTGTTTTCAACAATGATTCCAGCGCAATCCAATAGTTTTCGTGAAAGTCCTGACCTTCGTCCACGACTATGGCATCGTAAACCCTGCCAGTAGTTTCAGCAAATTCCATCAAGACCTGGGGGTAGATTTCTTCAAATAACTTCTTTTGGTCCACTTCCTTTGTAACGTTTCGACCCATTTGGGTAGCAGCTTGTTGGCAAAGCTTATGGAAATTAGTAACCGTAGCGTCATACAACTTTGTTTCCAGGTATTCTGCCAAAGCAGCGTTGTAACAAACCAGCAGCACATTCAAGCCTAAGTCACAGAATTGTTGTACTTTTTTGACAGCTAACATGGTTTTGCCAGAACCCGCGCATCCAGCAATCGCAACACGCTTGCGCTTACCCAACAAGGTAAGTGCCTGGAACTGCCTCTCCGTTAGTTCGACAAGTTTCTCATCATCCCTTTCGAGATCAACGCCGAGCGGTGTCTTTAACTCAAAGGAATTTGCTAATAACGTTATGGCAAGGTCGACTAACTTTTGACCAGGTGCATTGTCTGACATTTTTGCACCAAAGCAGTATTGGAACAAATTCCTGATAGATTTTTCAATTTCCATCAAGTCTTTAGAATCAAGCACCTGCTCGTTTGGCAGGTCGAGAGAAAAAATTTGACCAGGTCTTTTAAGCGAATCTGGAAAACAAACGGCATGCCAAAAATTTACTTTTCCTTCAGGCCAGCCAGGCAACTTGGACAATTGGTCTATCAAGGGATAATGGTTTCGACGGGCTTGATCTAAAGGATTCTTGATTTCATAGGAAACGCCTAAACGATTCTGGCTGTACCATTGATCTAATTCAGCCTGATAGTAGATTGCGCCACCTTTAACTTCCAGCACAATGAAGCCCATCTCGGGGTGGGCTATGATGAAGTCAGCCTCTCCCTCTTTTACACCCTCGTAAACATTATGTTTCTGCCAGTGACTGCTATAAAAGATGACATATGGGTCCGGGAGAGATTTTAGTGCCTTGAAAACATTTACTTCAGCTGATCTTTTAGGATCTTCTAAGACTGACTGCGGTGGTTTTTGTGGAAAAATTTTTGCCAATTTTATATCCTCTCTTAGCAATTTATTTTACCAGCAATAAACCTGACAGTCCGATTCGCTCAAAAACTTAAGTAAATTAAGATAGCTTTAGCGAGCAAGGCAGCAACTATTAGACAACCCCTCTGGCTATATCTTGGCTAAGATAGGTGGAAGTACATAGCAATATATACACTTTTGATAAGGCTAATCGATAGTTTATTTCCTAGTCTCTATCAGGATTACAAAATAGCCGTTCAATAGTGATTAGAAAATTCATTTTAGCCTTGCTTGGATTCGAGAGCTCCTACATCATAGATATCTGTGAACTGCTTGATTACAACTCGATGAGCTGTGTTTATTTCCTTTTCAAGATTAAAAGAGAAATTTGGATTTTCATCCGAGAGAAATTTGTAATTGGGATGTCTGGTTATGTCATACTTGTCTGATAAAAACGGGCGTTCTCCGCGAAGTTGTAGGATACATTTGGAGTTGTCCATTACAGCCAGCTCATCTTGGGTCATCAGGTCTTTGCCCATCTTTTGATGACTGATACCATGGGATTTCTCTCGTCCTCTGTTTTCTGAAGTGTTGTCGAGATCAATCGTTTCTTTCCCCAATAGCTCCGAAATTTCCTTGAGGGTTGTTCTTTCCTTACCACCCAGGAAGAGCATGCTGTCGCAGTTTCCTACAATCGTTTCAGCATGTTCTTTGTAAAGCGCCTTGAGCTGACTTTGCGCTTGAAGCACGATACATGCGGAGATCTCACGGCTGCGGATCGTGGCAATCAAGCGTTCAAAGCGGGGGATCTGACCGATATTGGGAAACTCGTCCAGAAGACAGCGAACGTGAATTGGCAACCGCCCACCATAAACATCATCAGCCTTATCACAAAGCAAGTTGAATAACTGTGTATAGAGGATCGCGACCACGAAGTTGAAGGTGTCATCGGTATCACTGATGATCACAAACAGAGCCGACTTTTCATCCCCTAGCAGATCAAGGTCCATTTCGTCATAACTCATCAACTCACGCAGCTCCTGAATATCAAAGGGAGCCAGTCGTGCTCCACAGGAGATCAGGATGGACTTGGCGGTCTTCCCAGCCGCCAGTTTGTATTTCTTGTATTGCCTGACAGCGAAATGATCAGGCGACTTTTCTTCCAGTTCTTCAAACAATTCGTCGACCGGGTTCTTGAAGTTCTCATCATCCTCTCGGGCTTCCGAAGCATCAATCATCTCAAGGAGCGTGGTGAAGTTCTGTTCCCGCTCTGGGGCTTCATACCAGATGTATCCGATCAGGGCAGAATAGTATAGCCGTTCCGCTTTGATCCAAAAGTCTTCACCCGCCTTTTCACCCTCACCTTTGGTGTTGATGATGATGGCATTGACTAATTTGAGAATGTCTTTCTCCGAATGGATGTAGGCAAAAGGGTTATAGTGCATACTGCGCTTGAAATTAATCGTATTGAGCACCCGGATGTGATAGCCGTTGCGCTTGAGCATGGTTCCACATTCGGTGAGTATCGTACCTTTTGGGTCGGTCACCACATAGCTGGAATGCATTTGCATCAAGTTTGGCTTGACGAAGAACCGGGTTTTGCCTGAACCTGAGCCACCAATAACCAGTACATTCTTGTTACGGGCAAGTTTTGGGTCCTTGGGACGACTGTTCATGGTGAGGGACTCCATCTTGGTGAGAATGATGTTGTTCTTGGGATTCTTATCGATATAAGGAGCAATATCCTTAGCCGTGCCCCAACGGGCAGAACCATATTCAGTACCTTTCCTAAACTTTTTTCTGTTTTGTCCATTCACAACGACAACGAGTTTCATTAGGCCTGCAAATAAAAACCCACTAACCAGGTCCTGAAGATTGAAAGATGGCCATGGATGTTGACCAATGTACTCAAGATTTGAGAAGATGACTATTATGCGGTCGAGAGCATCTCCGCCCTGAAGGAGACGGAAAATCTGGGCGAGCTTATTGCCAACAAAAAAGGGTAAGAGATAGACTAGATTTAATAACAAACTTTTGGGGATTTGCTTCATCGCACAAACTCCTTTCTCTGAACTTTTTCAGGCACACGCGCAGCTCTTTCTTTGTGCTGAAGCTTGAGTTTCTGAAGCTTTTCCCGAAGCGAAGGACGCTCCTGGATTTTGAGTCGCTTCTTCACAAACTCATTGAAGGCAGTCTGCAGCACATCCGTGTCCCTGCCCCGAAAGAAAACCAGGTAATATGGTGATTCCTTACTGCGTTCTTTCTTGATCGCGTATTCAATGCCATATTTCCGGGCAATTCTTTCAAAGTTGTGAATGTGCTCATCATGAATTTCTATGTTCGAGAGACCAGACCTTTCCTTCATCAACTTCTTGATAGTCATGCGTCCCTGGTAGGCGGGGTGGAGCTGTTTGTCCCTTGCTTTTTGTTGTTGCTGCTGTTTTAGAATATCGAGATACTTCTGGATCGCCTGGAGGAAGACCTTTCCGGTCATTTTTCCGGTTTGAACAATCAGGGTGATGCTTTTTTGTTCAATCTCTTCCTGCATGTCTACCTCCCATGCCTGGACTTCGCATACATGTCATGATTAACCATGGATTTATAAAAAGCGTTGATTGTTTTGGGAGCGTTGTATAGGGTCGCGAGCAAGTATGCTCTGATATTCTGGATTTTGCTCGTGTTTTGATTCAGCGCGTCCAGGACATATTCGATGTCCATAGCGTTGAGGCTCAACAGCCTCTCTCTGACGCGTTCGGCAGGGATTTGAGCCCCGTTGATGCTGAAGAATTTTGACCTGGAGCAAGCGGTCTCGATCATGATCTCAAGAATTTCCGGAATCATCTCAGGGTCGCGTTGGAGGATGTATTCGTATTCGATGTTTTTCTTGAAAATATCCCTAAATTCCATCCATCGATCAATCTCTGAGTTTTCGCTTTCAGGAAATCTTTGTCGCGATGGATTGATAGATTGATAGATTAATTCTTTTTTCTCAGTCTCGTTAACATCAGTCTGGTTAATATCAGTCTTAATTAACTCCTCTTTTCGGAAGTCCGGACTTCCGTTTTTGGGAACTCCAGACTTCCTCTTTTGGGAAGTCAAGACTTCCTCTGAATCGACCTTTTCATCCTCCTTCTGGTTAGGGTTTTCTGTTATCAAGAAGTTCATTACATATATTTTGGCTGGTTTACCCAAACCTTGTTTTATTCGTTTGATCAGTCCAATCCCTTTTTCTGAACCCAGCTCAGCAAGCATTCGCACTGCCTTATTGTGACCACAATTTATCAACTCCTGAATTTCTACAAGGGTGAAGTAAATAAATATTCGGTCTTCAACATCTTTCCAGCCATTTTGAATCGATAAGCTTAACCTGTCAATCATCAAACCGTATAAGACTTTTGCGTCTGTCGAAAGGTCTTTGAACGCGGGATTGACAAAGAGCTGTTTGGGGATTCGGTAGAATGTAAACTGATTGGCTTGATTGCCGTAGTAGTATTCAAAAGTAATATTTGTTTCAGACATTTGATCCTTTCTATTCCATAGAAAATAAAAGCTGCAGACCTCTTCGGATAGAGTGCTGCAGCTTCGTGAGTTGTTGGAAACTGTTCTTAATTAAAGATCACCATAAATAATCCTTTCAAGTTGGGATAACCAGTTATAAAATTAAGACTTGTGAGGAAAAAACAAGATTTTCATGTACGAAAATTCTTGGCAAAAGCTCAATTTATTGGCTATAATATAGAAAAGAGCAACTGAAGTTTGCGTGGCTCATCGGAACCATCGTACTCAATGTTCGTAAAAAGCACGAACCCGGAGGTCAAAGGTAACGATATCAGGTTCCACCCTCATAACCCGGAGGTCAGTCGTTCGAATCGGCTCCCCGCTACTAATAAAAAAACGACCGGAAGGTCGTTTTTGTTGTTAAGATGTTTCTGTAGTTGGTCGTGTAGGGTGTAACT
>JAQVUC010000029.1 GCA_028699715.1 Anaerolineaceae bacterium
CAGCGGCATTCGAGTGAAAACACTTGAACTTTTGCTTGAACTATTGAACAAAAACCTCCTGCCTGTCATCCCCTCAAAGGGTTCCCTGGGTGCCAGTGGTGATTTGGCTCCATTAGCTCACATGTCACTGCCTTTGTTAGGCTTTGGACAAGTCAAAATGAACGCTGAGATCGTGGATTCAGCGGATGCTTTCCTAAAAGTTGGGCTGGATCCAATTCGCCTGGCTGCCAAAGAGGGTTTGGCCCTTACCAATGGCACCACCATGATGACAGCCATTGCCGCTTTAAGCATTGACGCGGCTGAGGCTTTGATCAACACGGCTGACTGCGCCGGATCACTCAGTCTTGAGGCGCAAAATGGGACCTTGCGCGCCTTTCTGCCCCAAATCCATCAATCCAGACCTCAGAATTTCCAACAAGAAACCGCGGAACACATTCGAAGTTTGCTGCAGGACAGCCAGTTTACAAGACCTGATTCTTCGCGCAACGTCCAGGACGCTTATACGCTGCGCTGCATTCCTCAGGTGCATGGTGCTGTGCGAAACGCCCTTAGTTACGCTCGCTCAGTGGTTGAAATTGAACTGAATTCGGTGACTGACAATCCCCTTCTGTTCTTTGATCAAAACGATCAGGTGGAAATCATCTCAGGCGGCAATTTCCACGGCGAACCTTTGGCTCTAGCGATGGATTTTTTGGCCATTGCCCTAGCGGATTTGGGAAATATGGCAGAACGTCGCATTGCCAAGCTGATCGACAATAATACTGAACATTACCCTTCGTTTCTGGCTGCGGAAGGCGGTTTGAATTCCGGTTTTATGCTGCTGCAATACACAGCCGCCGCCCTGGCTTCCGAGAATAAGACCCTGGCTCATCCCTCCAGCCTGGATTCAATCCCATCTTCGGGAAATGTTGAGGATCACGTCAGCATGGGAGCCAACGCCGCCTTACACTGCGCGCAGGTATTGGATAACGTCAATGCCATTATCGCAATTGAGCTGATGTCAGCCGCCCAGGCCATCGACTTCAGGCTTCAAAAATCACCGGAGTTACAATTGGGTAGCGGCACAAAGATTGCCATGCGCAAAATCAGAGAGGCTGTGCCTTTCTTTGAACACGACGAATTTTTACAGCCTTCTATGCAAAAATTGATTGAACTTGTAAAGAAAAAAAATTTTGCGTTTTGTTAGAAAAAATTAACTCTACTCCCCATCGCCGGACCAAACCCCGGCGATTTTTGTTTGACAATCCGGGCAGAGATTATCCACAATCTTGTTTTCCATCAGCCAAACAGAGCTGCGTGACACCAATCGTTTACCGCATTGGGGGCAGTAGGTATCTTCCCCTTTCCCCAGATTACCCGCGTAAACATACTGCAAGCCTTTTGCTTTTCCGGTCTTCATAGCGCTAAGGATAGTCACTGGTGGCGTGGCCTCCCTCTCCTGAAATTGTGTTTGCGGGAAGTAGCGGCTGATGTGCCAGGGCGTGTCTGTGCCCAATTCGGTTGCCACAAACTCGGCAATCCCTTCAACTTGCGCTTGGTCATCATTGATGCCGGGAATCAACAAAGTGGTGATTTCCAGCCAGACTCCAGCTTTTTTCAAGCGTTTGCAGTTGCTCAGAACAGGCTCAAGCTTCGCGCCAGTATATTTTCGATGGATCTTCTCATCAAAGGCCTTGATATCTACATTGATGGCGTCCAGATAGGGGATGTACTCATCCAGCATCGCATCACTCATATAGCCATTACTTACCAGCACATTTTTCAACCCGGCTTGTTTCGCCAATTTTGAAACATCCAGAACATATTCATAGAAAATGGTCGGCTCTGTATAGGTGTAAGAAATGCTTTCACAACCAGAATTCAAGGCTGCTTCAACAATAGCTTCTGGCTGAGTATAGGCTAATCTGCTTGGGTGGTTGGCCTTATTTAATTGGGAAATATCCCAATTTTGACACCAGGCGCAGCGAAAGTTACAACCGGGAGCTGCAATCGAATAACTGTGGCTGCCTGGCAGAAAATGAAAGAGGGGTTTTTTCTCAATTGGGTCAATGTGGGCGGCAATCAACTTGCCATAATTCAGGCTGACCAGTTCCCCTTCCTGGTTCTGCCGCACTTTGCAGATGCCGGTATGACTCTGGGCTATGGTGCAAAAATGATTACAAAGTTGGCAGATTACTCGACCATCATCCAACTTTTCCCACAAAAGAGCTTCTTTCATACTTCACTAACTTTCAATAGTTGCCAATTCTTCGTCATTCACAAGTTCGATCATGTGAATAACGGCTGAATTATCCAAATCGCCATTTCCCGAAGCCACCATGCCATTGAAAAGTTGAGAATTTAAGGCTGTTCCCGGAAGGCTCATTTTGAATTCACGAGCGGTATCAATAACGATATTCAAATCCTTAGCTTGCAAACTTGACTTGAAACCTGGGGTCCGATTTCCCGCGAACAAGCGTTGAGGTTTGTTGTCCAGTGTCCAGCATTGGGCGGCACCACCCCGGATGGCTTCAATGACTCTTTCTGGATCCGCCCCGGCTTTTTGCGCAAAGATCAGAAGCTCAGCTTCGGCTACCATTTGCGCGGCCACCATGATCTGATTGGCTGCTTTGGCGATCTGTCCTGAACCGGGGCCACCGACATAAGTGATCTTTTTACCAACCACCTCCAGAATTGGTCTGATGCGGTCTACCACCTCTTTCTCCCCTCCGATCATGATTGCCAAAGTGCCGTTGATCGCGCCGATATCACCACCACTGACCGGAGCATCGAGACTGCTGACATCTCTTTCCTTCATCGTTTCATAGATGATCCTGCTGGCAGTCGCTTTAATAGTTGAATGATCAACTAAAATCATGCCCGGATGAGAACCTTCAATCACCCCATCCTTACCTAATACAACCTGAAGCACATCCTCTGTATCGGAAACATTTACAAAAACAATTTCTGATTTTCTGGCGACTTCAGCCGGGCTCTCTGCCAAAAACGCTCCCAGCTTGACCAGCCGCTCTGCCTTAGTGGCTGTGCGGTTATAGACTACCAGGCTATAGCCGGCTTTCTGCAGATTTTCAGCCATTGGAGCTCCCATAGTACCCAAACCTATAAATCCTAAACGTGTTTCTTTCATCGTAAGCTCCTTTTTTGTTTAATTATAGCGTCAGCTGACATAAATATTACAAAAATAAATCCAACAGCAGAATTTAAGTCAGTCTACAGAAAAATTTTCCTCATTCCCTGAGCATTTGCGGTATACTAATCCATTGGTAAATCAAACAAAAAACTACCGGAGGAAAATGTGGATCCAATTATCAACGCAATTTTGAAACCAAAGAGCATCGCCGTTATCGGTGCCTCAACAAATCCAGACAAAATCGGCTACAAGGTCGTGGAAAATCTGAAAGAATGCGGTTACAAAAACCCCGTTTATCCGATCAATCCAGATGCGGACGAAATTTTGGGTTACAAATGCTACGCCAACATTAAGGATGTCCCTTATGTTGTGGACATGGCTGTTGTAACCGTTCCTGCCCGATTTGTTAGCCAAATTACGCGCGATGCAGGTGAAAAAGGAGTGAAGGGTCTCAGCATCATCACCTCCGGTTTCAGCGAAGTCGGTGACCACGCCCTCGAAGAGGAAGTTGTTCAAATCGCCCATGAGTATGGCATGCGCATCATCGGTCCGAACATCATTGGTGTTCTCTCCAACAGCGATAAAATGAATGCTTCTTTCTACAACTACCTGCCTTATGAGGGTAAGGCCGCCCTTATTTCTCAAAGCGGCGCGCTTTTGATTGCCATGGCCGCGGCCACCTATACCCGCCGGGTCGGTTTCGACAAAATGATTTCAATCGGCAATCAGGCTGATTTGGATTTCGCGGATCTCATCTCTTACTTGAATGAAGACGAATTCACTACCTGTATTACCCTCTACATTGAAGGCATCAAAGATGGACCACGCTTCATGGAAGAAGCCCGAAAGTGCAAGAAACCCATCATCGCTCTCAAAGCAGGTACATCCGCTCATGGAGCTGCTGCTGCAGCATCGCACACCGGTTCTCTGGCCGGTAGCGCTAAAGTTTACCAATCCGCCTTTGAACAGGCTGGCGTTGCTCAGGCAGATGATTTGAACGATATGTTTGATCAGACTCTGGCACTCTCCCTCCAACCTCCAATGAAGGGTGACAACCTGCTCATCGTTATCTACGGCGGTGGTGTTGGCGTTTTGGCTACCGATGCCGCGGAAAAATACGGTTTGCCGCTCAAATTTGCTCCACAGGATGTTCAGGAAGAGCTGAAAAAACACATGCCCTCCTTTGGCTCAGCCAAGAATCCGGTTGACATCACTGGCGGTGCAGGTCTGAAGGGTTACTACGAAGGCGTGAAGTATGCCTATGCTCATCCCTGGGTGGATGGCATGGCTGTCCTCTATTGTGAAACTTCAGTTACAGATCCACAGGAAATCGCGGAAGCCATTTATAACGCTCTCCACGAATCAGGCGCTTCTGGCAAACCCATTGCCGTATCCTTTATCGGCGGCGAACGCTGTGAGAAAGCAGTTGAATGGCTGATCGAGCACGACATCCCCACTTACAACGCTCCTGACCTGGCTGTAAAAGCTCTGGCCTCGCTGCGTAAAGAGGAAATCATGTCCCAGAACGCGGATAACAATTTCTTCAAACCTGAAAATATCGACTCTGAAAAAGCCCGCCAAATTATTTCCATTGCCCGCGCCAAGGGACGCGCTGCCCTCACCGAAGTCGAAGCCAAGCAGGTCTTCAAAGCTTACGGTCTGCCCGTGAGCCCCACAGCCCTTGCTCATACCGAAGACGAAGCTGTCAAACTAGCTGAGCAAATTGGTTACCCGATTGTTATGAAAATCGTTTCGCCTGACATCCTGCACAAATCCGATGCCGGCGCGGTCAAAGTTAATATCAAGAACGAACAAGGTGTCCGTGAAGCCTATAAACTCATCACAGACAACTCCCTCAGCTACAAAGCCGATGCTGAAATAGACGGTATTGCTATTCAGGAAATGGCTCCCTGGGCAACCGAAGTAATCGTTGGTTCTGTCAATGACCCCACCTTTGGTCCCACCCTGATGTTTGGTTTGGGCGGCATATTCGTGGAAGTCATGAAAGACGTGACTTTCAAAGTTGCTCCCATCAATGAAGCTACCGGCCTGGCTATGCAGTCTGAGATCAAGAGCTCCAAGATTCTCCAGGGTACCCGGGGTGAGTTACCTCGTGATCAGAAAGCCCTGGCAAAAGTTCTGGCGCATTATTCCTACATGGTTCACGATCTTAGAGATGAGATCGCTGAATCAGACGCCAACCCTGTCATCGTCTACGAAGATGGCAAAGGTGTTGCAATTGTCGATGCCCGGATCATTTTGACCAAAAAGTAAACCTTAACATTTACAATATAATAAAAGCCACTGTTGGTACAATCTACAGTGGCTTTATTAATAAATAAAGGTGGAAGGAATAGTATGGCAAAGAAAAATTTTTTGATTGATATGGATGGCGTTTTAGTTCATGGCGCTAAGATGATCCCCGGCGCGGATAAGTTTATTGAATCCCTTATTCAGGATAAACGTAAGTTTGGCATCCTGACCAATAATTCCAAGTACACAACCAGGGATTTAGCTCACCGCTTGAAACAATCAGGTTTGGAGATCGATGAAAGCCGGATTTTTACTTCCGCCATTGCGACAGCCAACTTTCTTGGCCAGCAGCGAGCGGGTGGAACAGCTTTTGTGATCGGTGAAGTTGGCCTGGCTGAGGCAATTCACCGACAAGGTTTTGTTCAAACTTCGATTCACCCAGACTTTGTTGTCTTGGGCGAGACATTTTCTTACAACCTCGATCAAATTACCAAGGGTATTCGCCTGATCAATGAAGGCTCACGTTTTATTGCCACCAATCCTGATCCAAGTGGACCATCGGAGAGCGGGATCGTTCCGGCAACCGGAGCCATGGCAGCTTTGATCGAAAAAGTAACCGGAAAATCCGCATTTTTCGTTGGGAAACCCAACCCCTTAATGATGCGGACCGCTCTAAACCATTTCAACATGCACTCAGAAGACACCTACATGGTTGGTGACCGCATGGATACGGATGTTCTCGCGGGAACCTCTGCAGGCATGGAAACCATTTTGGTGCTTTCTGGATCAACAAAGTTTGAGGATATCGACCAATATCCATATCGACCCAAGCATGTTTTGGGTTCTGTGGCTGAAATCGATCTGACAAAACTAAAATAAACACAAATGAAATTTACACGCCGAGACTTCCTGAAGTTTTCCTTGCTGGGTTTAGGCGCTTCGGCTTTTATCAGCCCTGAAGAGGAGCAAATCTCAGCACTAAAACCGCGCCTGATGTTGGTAGGAAACAAGGCCGGCGTAAGTATTTATAAAGAGCCGGACGAATCCAGCGTCATCCTTTATCAACGACAATACAACGAGATAATCAACGTTTATGAAGAAGTCATTGGTCCAAACGGTCCAGCCTGGAATCCGGTCTGGTATCGCTGCTGGGGTGGTTATGTATACAGCGGTTTCTTATATGAAGTCAAGTATGAATACAACCACCTTTCAGAGCCAAAACGCGCCAGCGGACAGCTGGCAGAAGTTACAGTACCTTATACCCGATCAATGTTTTTTCAATATTTTGAAGGTTGGGAACCGCTTTGGCTTTTCTACTACCGGTCCACCCATTGGGTGACTGATGTGATTGAGGGTCCGGATAAACGTCCCTGGTATCAGGTTGAAGATGAGCTGGGACACACAAAAACAGCCGTACCCTATGAGCATTTGCGCTTGATCCCTGATGAAGAATTTGAACCGATCCGCCCGGAGGTCGCTCCGGAATCGAAATTCATTGACATCTCCCTGACTCACCAGCAACTGCGAGCCTATGAAGACGACGAAGTTGTTTACGAATGTAAGATCTCTTCTGGTTTCCCAACCGGTGAAGGCAAATACGCCATCAAAACAAAAATGCCTTCAAAGCACATGGGCGATGCAATTCTAACCAGTGATATCCGTCAGCGCATCTGGATGGGTGTCCCTTGGACTAGTTTTTTTGAGATGGAAATTGGTCTGGCTTTGCACGGCACCTTTTGGCATACTAATTTTGGCACGCCTATGAGCGCGGGCTGTATCAACATGGATAATGACGACGCTAAATGGATTTACCGCTGGACTTTCCCCATTGCCAAACCCGAAGACTGGTCAAAACCAGGTTGGGGAACCGTCGTTGATGTGCATCAATAATCAAACAAATTCCTGAAAGACCAAATTTCCAAGCATAATGCCTCGACGAGTGAGGATTAAGCGCCTGCTCAGGCCAGTCCCTATCCACTCGACTAATCCCAGCTTAATCAACTTTGTGATTTCCTGGTCGAAAACAGACTCCATCGCTTGTCCGTAAGTTTGCAGGAACTCGGCTGCTGAAACCCCTTCCCTGGTCATTCTTAAACCAAGCATCATTGTCTCCTGCATGGCTTCTTTCTCGGAAATTGGCAGGACCTCTTCCACCGCCCAGGAGAGCCCCTCTTCCTGGCTGGCTTGCGACCTGGAAAGTTTTATGTAGGCTGGAATGGTGCTTACATTTCTAACCCTTCTGTCACCATATTTGCCATGCGCGCCGGCACCGATCCCGATGTAATCTTGATTCTTCCAATAAACTTTGTTGTGCCTGGATTCAAGAGCTTCACTTTTTGCCCAGCTTGAGATTTCATATTGAAAAAGACCTAACTGGGGCAGCTTGTCCATGGTTAATTCGTACATGTCTGCCGCCAAATCATCATCAGGCAGAACAACTTCACCATTCTCGACCCTTTTGGCTAATGGAGTGCCTGGTTCAACAATCAAGGAATACAAAGAAAGGTGCTCTACACCCATTTCTGCAGCACCTTCCAAATTTGATTCCCAATCTGCCAAAGACTGATTAGCCAGACCAAAAATCAGATCCAAACTCAAATTATCGAATCCAGCATCTCTTGATTGGATGATAGCGCTGATGGCTTGATCAGTATTGTGGATGCGGCCAAGGCTTCTGAGATCCCGGTCAATGAACGATTGCACTCCCAGGCTCAAGCGGTTGATGCCGGAACGCTTGAAGGCCTTCAATTCTTGATAATCGACAGTTCCGGGATTTGCTTCCAGGGTTATCTCCGCCTTCGCCTCAATCCCGATGGAATGATCAATCGCCCGCAAAAGTGCGTCAACCTGACCCGGAGAGAGCAGCGAAGGGGTCCCACCCCCAAAATAGATCGAGTTTGCCCTTGAACTTTTGCCACCATAAAACTGAATTTCTTTTATCAGGGCTTGATGGTACTCGTCCAGAAATTCACCTTGTCCGGCATACGTGATAAAATCACAATAGTCACATCGTTTGACGCAAAAAGGAATATGTAGATAAACTGCTGACATTGTCTGTAATTTTACCAACACAATGACTCCAGTTTGTTTTATGAATAGGTATTAAAAAATGAAAAATGACAAACCTGAAAATTTGAGCAAAAAAAGCCGCGTTTGCCCGGTCTGTGGAACAAAAATACCAGAGAATGCCAAGCGCTGTCTAGTTTGTGGTACTGACCTTTCTGAAGAAAAAAGCCCCAAAGAAAAAAAAGCTGAACAGATCACTTCAAAACGTATCCCTGAGGTAAAGATGAATTTGGCGGCCTTGATCGCCATAATCGTTGCCTTTTTGGTTCTGATTGCCTTGCTGATCTTTTTTATTGTCACAAGAGGTCAAACAGTAGAAACAGAAGGCGCGGACCTTACCCAAACCATCACCATAACACCTACTCAATCGTCTACTCCCACTAATACCGCCACCATGACACCCCTTCCCACCTGGACGCCTCTTCCCCCGGTTGAATATTCCGTAAAAGAGGGCGAAACCTGTGGAGATCTGGCTTTACAATTTGGTGTCTCCATCCAGAGCATCATTTTACAGAACAACATCAATTCAAGTTGCGCGATCAATCCCGGCCAGGTTTTACAAATACCCCAACCCACCCTGACGCCATCCCCGGTACCCTCAGCCACTCCTGAAGCAATTGTTTCGGATTTGAGCCTCTGTACCCATACAGATACGATCATTGTGGAAGCCAATATGACCCTGGGTGGAATCGCCGCCAACTATAACGTATCAATGTCTGATATCAGGATCTACAATAATTTACCAAATGACGTTGTCAGACAGGGTCAGACACTGATTATTCCTCTCTGCGACCGTCTGCCTACAGCTGGACCATCACTCACCCCCACACCCTTGCCGCCCTATCCCGCGCCAAACTTGCTCTTGCCCAGATCCCGTGAAGCTTTCACAGCCGACGATGAAGCAGTCACAGTGCAGTGGGCTTCTATGGCCTCTCTCTTCCCCA
>JAQVUC010000030.1 GCA_028699715.1 Anaerolineaceae bacterium
GCCTGGTCCACAAAATTGTGACCGTCGGTGTTCTCACCCGGCATGGCTATAAAGAGCCTGCCGCTGTCAACAATGCGGGAATCTACGCAAGCGCCGTTTACCGGCGTTTGCAAATCGATCGGATCGACCGATGCTCCTAAAGCGTTGAGGACTTTGCCAACAGTCAACATTCTTGCTTAGTCCTGACCTTTCTGACCTACACTGTTGATGTCGTTTGATAATCGGACATTGTCAGGGGGAATATCCATCAGGACTACCAATTTGCTGACCAGATCAGAGAAAACCGGGGCGGCAACTTCGGAACCCCAGATGGAAATCGAAGGTTTTTCGAGCCAGACATAAACCAGGAATTTAGGATCTTCTGCTGGTCCCCATCCTGCAAAAGAGGCATTGGTTTCGGATGAGGAATACCCAAATTCTGTCGCGATTTCACCAGTACCGGTTTTTCCAGCCAGGCTGTACCCGTTCACCAGGGCGTTTGAGGCTTCGTTTTCAAGCGAATCAACCAGCATGTCCGTCAGGATATGGGCTGTTTCAGCCTTGATGGGTGTACCTACCACCACTGGGTCGACGTTATATTGCTCTCCATCGATGATCATTGATTTGACCAGGTGGGGGGCCATCATCCTGCCGTCATTGGCCACCGCGCCGATTGCCATCGCCATCTGGATCGGGGTTACAGAAATACCCTGTCCAAAACTGTTCGTGGCTAAATCGACTTCGTACCAAAAGCTGTCACCCGGCAGTTTAAGAGGCCAATGATTTTCTCCCCCCAGGTCGATCCCGGTTTTGCGATCAAAACCAAAGTTTTTCAAGTAGGTATAAAAAGTATCAGGACCCATTTCTGTGGCTAACCAGCTCATGCAAACGTTCAGAGAATATTGCAGACATTCGGTCATATCCACATCACCCCAACCGCCCATGTTCCAGTTGTAGATGGTGGCACCGCCGATGTTGAAGTAACCGGGGTCGTTGAAACGAGTGTCCCGGTCAACTTCTCCGGAATCAAGCGCGGAAGCCATGGTTATGACTTTAAAGACCGAACCAGGCTCGTAGGTTTGACTGATAGCAGTGTTGTAAGGTAAGGGGTTGGGGAAGAGTTCAGCATAATCCCAATAATCGTTTGGATCAAGGCGAGGAGTGGTTGCCATGGCGATGACACCGCCATCTTCCGGGTTGTAAACCAGGATGGTACCGCCCTCGGCACCTGACCAATCGATTGCTTCGTCGAGAGTTTTTTCGGTTAAGGACTGAATTTCCCGGTCGATGGTCAGCACCAAACTGACTCCCGGCGGGACTTCTTCCACGGTGCTTAAGCGCTGTGGGTCAAAGGCGATGTAAACTTCACGGGGGGTACCAGCGAGTTGAGAATCATAGGCTTCTTCAAGACCAAAGTAGCCAATTCCACCGGTGCGATCGAGATAACTGTAAAAACCGAGGATATTTGAGGCCAGCGTTCCTTCAGGATAGGTGCGTTGGGAGTGAGGTGTCCATAGCAAACCATCGATATTCGGCAGCACTTCATTTCCCCTTGCGGTTCGCTTACTGTAGTCTTCTTTAATCGTTACGAGTTGTTCGATCTTATCTTTACTGACAAAATCATCCAGGACCACGTAAACGGGGTTGCCGTCGCCCGGTGTCATGGTGGCATACCCAAGCACTTTAGCGTAATCCAGTTCGAGGATGCTGGCAGCGATACCGGCGATAGTTTCAGGCTGAGTGATACTATTTAAATCAAGACCAATTTCGTAGGAGGTTTCATTTCCAGCCAGCAAGCGTCCTTGGGAGTCGTAAATATTTCCTCTGTCAGGGTAGATCATCCGGGTGACTCCCTGGTAATCTTCACTAAAAGCTAAAATTTGCTGCGCGCCATCGATGTGTTGGATCCGTATCATCTGAAATGCGATCACACTCGCTACTACTGTGCCGATTACACAAATCATCAAATATCGGTTTTTCATCGATTCGTTCATGGCTGCACCTCAGTTGGTGTAAGGGTTTGGGTGTCTGCTTTTAGTTTTGAGCTGATCCATTCGATAAAAGTATCTGTGAATTCAGGCAGCAAAATCGGGGTCCGTTCTTCTTTAATGGAAGGTGGTGGGGCAAGTGAAGGACCGCTGGGGGGGATGTAGCCGGGAACTTCCAGGTAAATGGCTTCATTTGGTGTCAGAGGACGCATATTTAAGGATTCCACTCGCTCGTTCAAGGAACGGGAGGATGAGATTTCGCCAAGTTGGGTTTGCAGGTCGTTATTTTGGCGCTGCAATTCAGCCACTTCGCTTTCCAAATTTTGAATCCTTCGGCCGGTTGCCGCGGAACGACCACTAATGAACAAATACAATCCCGCCACAGCGGCTACAGCCACAACAATCAGCAAGAAAATGCCGACCCATTGCACCTGGGTTCGCCAGGGGGCTTGTTTATAGGCTTGTAATAAATCTTTTTTCATTGCCTTTTTGTTCTCTTTCGTTACTTTACTTCTTCTCAACAACTCTCAGCTTTGCGCTTCGTGCTCTCGGATTCGCTTCAATCTCCTCCAAGGATGGACTGATTGGGCGGGGAGTGAGAATTTTGACGCTGGCTTTGTGTCCACAGGTACAAATCGGTTGTTCCGGTGGACAGACACAGTCTCTGCTCTCTCGTTTGAAGGCTTGCTTGATCAGCCGGTCTTCCAATGAATGAAAACTGATGACTGCAAAGCGGCCTCCTGGTTTTAAAAGTTCGATCAAGCTTGGGATCGCCTGTTCAACCGTTTTTAGTTCATCGTTGACCGCGATCCTGATTGCCTGGAAGGTCCTGGTGGCCGGGTCGATCCTTCCGGAACTGTGACCAACAGCCGAGCGGACCACATCTGCCAACTGACTGGTGGTTTGAAAAGGACGATTGGAGACGATTTTTTGGGCGATGCGGCGGGAAAATCTTTCCTCTCCGTACCTCCAAATCACATCTGCCAGGTCCTTTTCGCTGAGCTTGTTCACCAAATCAGCAGCTGTTGGTCCACTTGTGGGGTCAAAACGCATGTCCAGAGGCGCTTCATGCCGGAAAGAGAAACCTCGTTCCTCTTGATCGAGCTGCATGGAGGAGACCCCCAGGTCCATTAGGATCCCATCCACAAGGTCCCATCCTAACTGTTGCAAGATTCTCGCCGCATTTAAATAGGAATCGTGGACAACGATTGCCCGCTTACCATAGGGGAGAAGACGCTCACGAGTTAATCCAACAGCTGTAGGATCCAGATCGATAGCCAGGAGTTGACCATTAGGGGAGGAGACCTCTAAAATGCCAGAAGAGTGTCCTCCGGCACCTGCGGTGCAATCGATGTAGCGACCAGAACTTTTCGGAGCCAGATATTCAATTGTTTCTTGGTAAAGTACTGGGCGGTGGGGCGTTGAGGCCTCTGTCACCGCATTCATCAATTTCCTCTGGTGGTGATATCAAAGGCTGCCCAGGCTTGTGCCTGCGCGACAGGATCCTGGTTTCCAGCTTCAGCTGATTCCAGCCGAACCGGCGACCAAATTTCGAAACTGTCTCCAACGCCGATGATTACCACGTCATCCTCAATACCGGCCAACTTCCGCAAGTGTGATGGTATAAGGATTCGCCCTGCAGTGTCATAAACCAACTCAGCAGAAACACCTAAGATTTCGCGTCTGAAAGAGCGTAAATTGGGATCAGTGATAGAAATGCTGTTGATGGATTTGGCGATAGTGTCAAAAGTTTCTTTGTCGTAAGCCATCAGGTTTCCGTCCAGACCTTTGGTGACACAAACGATGCCATCGCTTGTTTGATCACGGAAGCTTGAAGGGACTGTCATTCTGCCCTTCTTGTCGATGTTGTGTTCATATCTTCCGTAAAACATTTGTTCTATTCTCTCTTTTAACGCCGGAAGCGCCGATTTTGGCGCTTCTTTCTATGGTTTTGTGACACTTTCTGACACTTTATGACAATCTTTCCCACATTATAGGTCAATAGTGCCAAAAAGGCAAGGGTTTTTTAGGTGAATTTGGGAATATTTCTGACGAATTCTGAGAGCGATTTTTTGATAAATAATTCGGGTATTAATTTCCTTTTTGAGCGTACTGCGGATAGCTTTCACACGTCCGTTGGCGGCAAGAATTGCATTATAATCAGCCTGTATGGATATGCCGACCTTGTTAAACGACCGCTATCAGCTCCAGGAAACATTGGGTACTGGTGGTATGGCAGTTGTCTATAAGGCTAAAGACCTGATGCTTGAACGCAATGTGGGGGTAAAGGTTCTAAGAGAAGATTTCTCTAAAGATCCCGCCTTCCGTGAACGCTTCCGGCAGGAAGCCCGATCAGCTGCCAATCTATCCCATCCCAATATCGTTACCGTGCATGATTTCGGGCTTGATCAGGGGCATCTCTTTATCGTCATGGAGTACATGTCAGGTACGGATTTAAAAACCTTGACCAAACAAAAAGAACGCTTTACCGTTCCCGAAACCTTGGAACTGATGATCCAGGCTTGCGGGGGCATCGGCTACGCCCATCGCGCCGGGTTGGTGCACTGCGACGTCAAACCGCACAACTTGCTGGTCACACACGAAGGACGTTTGAAGGTAACTGATTTTGGGATTGCCCGGGCGCTCTCCACCATCTCTCCGGATGAACGCAACGAGGTTGTTTGGGGCTCTCCGCATTACTTTTCTCCGGAACAAGCCGCCGGCAGACCGCCTTCACCAGCCTCAGATGTTTACTCACTGGGAATTATTCTTTATGAAATGCTGACTGGTCGGCTGCCTTTCATTGCTTCAGATTCAACCGAACTTGCCCGTATGCACCGGGAAGATAAACCAGTTGCTCCGCGTTATTACAACCCTGCCATTCCTCCAAATTTGGAAGAAATCATCCTGAAAGTTCTTTCCAAGGAACCCAGCGGGCGCTATCGCACAGCCGATCAATTAGGGCGGCTGTTACTCGGGCTTTATGATAACAATCCTGATCGCAACGTGACTATGGCCTTTGTGCACGACACCTTTCAACGCGAGCGACCAGAGACCAGTCAGCCAGAAGCAGAAACAGTTCCTCCACCAGTGCAGGAAATCTCAGCGGCACCAGAGCATTCTGCTCCCCCTCCGCTTCAAAAACCAATTCAAGCCCCCATCACTTTGCGCCCTGGTGACTTAAATGTCAGACCAGCCCAGTCAAAGCAGGAAAAGCCTAACCCAAGCGCTTCTGCAAGCGAATATAAGCAAATTCCTCTTCCTCAAACGCAGCCTCCCAACGCGGAGGCCTGGGAAGATGATTCAATTGACTGGAAGACCTGGCTTTTAGGGATCGCAGCCAGTTTACTGCTGATCGGACTGATCCCATTTTGGCTTTACATCTATTTAATTTTGAAACCCTGACAGGATCACAATGGAAATATTAATTGCGCCTTCAATTTTATCCGCTGATTTCACCCAACTTGGCAGCCAGTTGCGCGCCTGCCAGGAAGCTGGGGCAGATATGATCCACATTGATGTCATGGATGGACGCTTTGTCCCCAACATCACCTTTGGTCCGGATATCGTCAAAGCCTGCAAGCGTGTCAGCGATTTGCCTTTGGACGTGCATCTGATGATCGTTGAGCCTGAAAAGCACTTGAAAAGCTTCATTGAGGCTGGCTCTGACATCGTGACCGTTCATTTTGAAACCTGCCCGCACATTCATCGCACCCTGCAGACCATCCGCGAGATGGGCGCCAAGGCCGGCTTGACCTTCAACCCGGGCACGCCAGTGGACGGATTGAATTATCTGACCGATCTGGTGGACCAGGTGCTGATCATGTCTGTCAACCCTGGCTTCGGCGGACAAAAATTCATCCCATCTGCCCTGGAAAAGATCGACCTGGTCAGGTGGATATTGGATGAAAACGATTCAGAAGCAATCATCCAGGTGGATGGAGGGATTTCCCCGGACACCATCCAGGCGGTCTATCAGGCTGGAGCAAGTAACTTTGTGGCCGGAACAGCCATTTTTGGGCATCCGGATGGAATTGGCGCTGGGATCCGCAGTCTGAGGGAAGCTCTGCTTTAAATCAAAAAAGCCGTCCAGCGGCTTCTTGATGAACGTTTATAGTTAAATATTAGCGATAAACCTTGGTCAGGGTTTTGATGCAGCGCGCGCAAAGTACTTTGCGAACTTTTTTGCCGTTTTCCATTACGGTAACCCGCTGTAGGTTCGGGCGGAACTTACGTCTGGTAGCGACCAGAGAGTGACTGCGATTATGACCAAAGGTTGTGGTTTTTCCACACTGACTGCACTTTGCCATCTCAATACCTTTCTTGCATTATAATATCGTCTGCTGCGTAACTGTTTGCACGCGCAAGAGTTTATATTACCAGAAATTATTTAAATAATCAAGGTGTATCACGGAGAAAAGGTTTTAAAAAATGACAACACAAGAGAATCCACAAGGAAGTATCTACATCCTTTCACAAGCGATCAGAACTGTTGCCAGAAATGCCGCGCTGCAATCCTACGGCGTGATCAGTTTGACGCCTGGCAATGTCGGTGAATCCGTTACCCGCTTATTTAACAAGGACGCTGATTTTGGAGTCATTGTCAAGTCAGAAGATGATGGGATCAGCCTTGAGCTGAACCTTGTTATTGAGTATGGACTTCGGATCAAAACGGTCACTGACTCTGTGGCTGAGAGTGTTAAATATGCTGTTGAAAAAACAATGGCGGTACCGGTCAAGCGCGTGGATGTTCACGTCAGAGGTTTACGAGTAAGCAACCCGGATTAACCGGCCACAGGTGAATAATGAATCAGAATACGTATGTTCTTCCCGATGAAGCGGCGCGTCACAAGCTGCTCCAGTCACCATTAACTGGTGACGGATTGATGTTGTTATTTGAAGCCGGTTTGATTTGGTTGACCACAAACCAGGCTTATGTGAATTCCCTCAACGTGTTTCCAGTACCTGATGGGGATACTGGAACCAACATGGTCCTGACCATGCAAGCGGCCTTTTCAGAGGCCGACCAAAAGCGCACCAGTAATGTGGGAGAAACCGCCCGCGCCTTTGCCCAGGGGGCTTTGATGGGTGCCAGAGGAAACTCCGGTGTTATCCTTTCACAGATCTGGCGTGGTTTTTCCCGTGCTTTGGACCACTACGAGACCATGGATTCAGGTTTGCTCATTCGCGCCATGCAGGAAGCCCGAAACACGGCTTACAAAGGCGTGGTGAAACCGGTTGAAGGTACTATTCTTACAGTCATCAAAGATATGACCTACGCGGCCGAGAAATCCATCGACACCAATGTAACCCTGAGCGAGATGCTTTTGACTATCGTTCAGGCCGGTGATGAGAGTGTCAAAAGGACCCCGGAATTACTGCCCATCCTCAAGCAGGCTGGCGTGGTCGATTCGGGGGGTACAGGCTTGTTTTACATATTTGAAGGCATGCTGCGCCTGATCCAAGGTCAGGGTTTGGATGCGTCTGGTGCCACTCTCAAACCACTGGCAGAATTGGACCTGGCAAACGCCATGGAAACGGTGGAAGAGGGACAGGATTATGAGGTCGTGATCGACTTTGCCCCGCATCAACACTTTTCGTTGGACTCTTACTACGAAGAATTGACCAAAATCGGCACCAGCATCCAGGTGGGTGAGGGCGACGGCATTTACCGCATGCACATCCACACCGAACTTGCCAAACGTTACGAGCCCATCAGTTACACCGAAAGCCAGGGCATTGTCAAAAAAATCATGATGGAAAACCTGCAGGACCAGGTTGGGGAACGCAACGAGCAGAAATCCGAACTGACCCTTACCCCCGTCAATCCAGGCGAAGTCGCTGTAGTGGCTGTTTCACCGGGTCGGGGTTTGTCCACCATCTTTGCCAGTTTAGGAGCTGCCGCCATCGTCGAGGGTGGTCAGACTATGAATCCAAGTGTGCAGGAATTGGTGGCCGCCTTTGAAAACCTACCCACCAACAAAATCATCATTCTGCCAAATAATAAAAACATTTTTTTGGCCGCTCAAAACGCTGCCAAAGTAAGTGTCAAAGAAATTGGCATTATTAAGAGCCGTAACGCGCCCCAGGGCTTCGCGGCCATGCTGCGCTTGAACCCTGAGGGCACACTGGAAGAAAATGTGGAATCGATGAAGGAAGCGATTCAGGAAGTCCACACGGGAGAAATCACAATTGCCACTCGTTCGGTTGAGATCGATGGTGTAGTTGTGGGCAAAGGTGAAGTGATTGCTTTGTACGATGGAAAGTTGATTTCATCTGCCAAAACGATTGAAGAAGCCATTCAAAAGCTGGTTGAAAAATCAGACCTGGATGAAGTTGAAAGAATTACCTTTTTCTATGGGGAAGGGCTAAACCAGACCCAGGCAAATCACCTGGCTGATGGCGTGCGCGAAAAACACCCTGAGATCGAAATCGAGATCCATGACGGTGGACAACCGCATTACCAGTTGATTCTTGCCTTCGAGTAACCTCTAACAATGAACTAATTAAGTGACCCCAATTCCCGGGGTCATTTTTGTAAATAGTAGGGATAGTATTAAAAATATCCAATCAATTTCGCATAGAATTATATGACAACTTTAGGAGGAGATCTTTGCTAGTACTGGTTTACGGAGTCTTCCAGTCCAGTCAGCATGTCCTGACCATTCAAAACAGAAGCGCTTGTTGAAGGAAAGATGTCAGATTTATTGAAATTACTTGGTTGTTGCTTTCTTTTCTTGCAGATAGATATTAAATGAGTACAATAGGGTGACTACTTATTGATTGAATGTTATGTTTAAAGTCAGAACACTTACTGAAACCAAAACGATCATAACCAGCCAGTTTGGAAAAATCAGGCTTGGCACTGAAATTGTGCCGCTGACTGACGCTATCGGTCGTTTTACCGCCTCAGACCTGGTTGCTGATACGCATATTCCGGATTTTGACCGCTCAACCGTAGATGGATTTGCGGTGATCAGCCGGGATTTGGTGGGCTGCTCGGAAAGCATCCCGGCCATCCTTCGCAAAATTGGGGCCACAAAAATGGGAGAAACCCCAAAGGATACGGTTGTCTCTGGTCAATGTTACTACGTTCCAACCGGAGGAGCTTTGCCCAAGGGCGCTGACGCGATGGTAATGATTGAATACGTGGAGGACTTTGGTAAGGATGAATTTGCCTTTGTCAAACCTGTCGCACCCGGCGCAAATATGATCTTCCGGGGAGAAGACCTCACACCAGGTGACCTGATTTTACCTGCCGGTAAGCAATTGAATGCGGCAGACATCGGCACTTTGGCTGCCATGGGCAGGACGGAAGTGGAAGTTTTTGCTTCTCCCGTCATCGGCATCATCTCAACCGGAGATGAG